>NZ_JAELUD010000029.1:0-47967 GCF_016429185.1 Aquitalea sp. ASV11 | reverse complement strand
AAATTCGGTCAGCCCTTCGACAATGCCGAGAATGGCTGCCTTGAGCAAAAGCAGTGTGTCCATGATGTGATTGATTAAGTAGGCGGGTTAACAGGAAAAAGCAGAAAAATAAACCGCTAGCATAGCCTAGCGCGATGACAGAATCACAACTGACGTGCACCGCGGCTGCCACAGGCAGCCTGGCTTATTTCTTCACCCGGCTTTGCGAGCGTAATTTGTAACGCCCGCCCGGATGCACCAGCCGGGCAAAAGTCACCAGATTCTTGTACGACCAGGTACGGCGCAACACCAGCAGGCAGGGCTCACCGGCGGCGATATCCAGCATGGCCAGCTCGCGTGCATCCGGCAGAATGGCTTCCACGCTGTGCTCGATATCGGTCAGCGGGCAGGTTTCCATCAGGTATTCATTGGGCGTGCGGCGGGTGAAATCCTGCAGGATGTAATCCGGTGCCCAGGCCGGGTTCACATAGCGGTCTTCCAGCTGAATGGGCAGGCCGTCTTCGCGGTGTACCAGGATGGAGTGATAAATCGGCGTGCCCACCTTCACCCCCAGTTGCAGGGCAATCTCTTCACCTGCCGCAATGGTTTCCAGCTGATGCACGTCGGCACTGTGGGTGTGGCCGCGCGCCGCCACTTCGGCGGCGATATTGTTGATGTCCAGCAGCGGCGATTCGGCCTTGCGCTCGGCCACATAAGTACCGTCCCCGGCAAAACGCAGCAGGATGCCGGCCTCGGCCAGGTCGCGCACTGCCTTGTTGACGGTCATGCGCGACACGGAAAACTGGCTGGCCAGTTCCAGCTCGGGCGGAATCTTGCAGCCTGGCAGGAATTCCTTCTTGCGGATGCCTTCCAGAATGTATTCCTTGATACGCAGATAGCGCGGTTGAGCTGTGGCAGACACCTTGTATTCCATGCAAACGTTAAGATGAGGCATTCTAGACCGGACTGCGCCGGCTGTGGCTGATCCAGCGCATGGTAAAGCCAATGTACAACAGCCCTGCCCTGTCTGCCCATCACCCGCCAGGCAGTTGTCACGGCCACCTTGGGTTATGATTTGTCCATTTCCCGCCAGCGAGACATCCGAATGTCCATTTCCCTGCCCCCCGCCGCCCAGCTGATTCCGCTTGGCAATGCACTCACCCTGTTGCAACTGGATGGAGGCAGCTTCTCCGCCACCTTGTCCTTGCTGGGTGGGCAATTGCTCTCCTTCCAGCCCTATGGACAACAACCCTGGCTGTACATGTCGCCCCAGGCCAGCCTGCAACAGGGCAAGGCCATCCGTGGTGGCGTGCCGGTTTGCTGGCCCTGGTTCGGCCCGCACCCGACCGACACTGCCGCCCCGGCCCATGGCGTGGCGCGGCAGCAAGACTGGCAGCTGCTTTCAGTGGAGCAGGATGGCGATGCGTTTCACGTGAAACTGCAAGGCCCGCACTGGCAAGGGCTGGATGTTGAACTGGAATACACCCTGTCCGACCACATTGCCATGCAGCTGCACACCCATAACCGCAGCCAGCAGCCACACACGGTGAGCACGGCGCTGCACAGTTATCTCGCGGTCAGCGACAGCCGCCGCATTCAGCTGTCCGGGGTGGAAGAAGCCGTTTTCGAAGACAAGGTGGCTGCTCGCTTCAGCCGCATGCCATCCGCGGCACTGCAACTCAATGGCGAGTTCGATGCCATTGTCTACAGCGAGGCCGATATCATCCTGCACGACCCGCAATGGCAGCGTCGCCTGCGCATCAGCCGCAGCGGTTCTGGCAGCGTGGTATTGTGGAACCCCTGGCAGGACAAGGCTGCGCGGCTGGCCGACCTGCCGAACGAGGGCTGGCACGACTTTGTCTGCATCGAGGCAGCCAATGCGGGTGAAGACAGCTACACGCTGGAACCAGGCAACAGCCATACGCTGGGCTGCCAGATACGGGCCGACTGAGGCCGGCTTCCCGATGCCCCCATCCTTATGGACAGGGTATACTGCACAGCATCCCGCCATGCTTGGCGTTGTAGTGGACAGGTAGTCAATGGCAAGACAGAACACGATTTCCAGTTATCTCCCCGTCACCTTTTCCAATGGCAACCGGGTGCGCCGCTTTGGCAAGCACTGCCCGCATTGCCATGCCATGGTAGGGTGCGAACACATGTCAGGGCTGGCCAGCCTGCAGCAGGACAAGCTGTTTCTGGCCGCCAAAGGCACCTGCCCGGCGTGCCATCATCGCTTTCCCATAGCCTGCGTCATCACCGACGACAAACGGGTACACCGCGTGATGCTGCCCTTGTGGGCCTACCGCCTGTGGCTGCAACTGGCCACCCGCAACAGCCCGCAGCTGCCGGCGCGGGAAAACTGGGAAGTGGCCGAGGAAGTGCCGCTGCCGGTGGGCATTGTGGTGCCGGATGTGAATGCGGTGACACACTCCAGTGAAATCCTGGGGCGTTTTCATGACCAGACCATCAGCGCCTGGGTGGAATACGAAGGCCGCCGCTTCCTGTTTGAACGCGCCGCGCCGCCCGGTCAGTTTTCCCTGAGCGAGCACGAGTTGCTGCTGGCCGGTGCGCTGATTTACCGGCAACAGGAAATCGCCACCACAGCTTGAGCAAGCTTACGCTCTGATCGACATCATCCAGCCCGGTCTAACCGGGCTTTTTGTTGGCTGCACCTACCTGCCATCCCTGGCAGGAGTGCTAGTTTGTCCGCTACGCGGCGATGTTTGCATGGCGAGCAGTGGCAAGACCGGAAGCCATCACGCTGACGACGCAGCCCCCTCCCCGTGGCGCGCGCCGACTGGGGCGGGTTGGGCAAGGTTTTAAGCCGCCGCAATGTCTGAGCCATTCGACGATAGCGAATGGCGAGTTCGGCGGTGCCTTGCCCGGCCCGAAGCAGGCGGGGTTTCGCGCAACCCGGGGTCGCCCAGGGGTGCAGGGGAGCTGGCGAGGCAGCTCCCCTGCCTGCTCGGCGGGCAGCCCCGCCATGAAAAACAGCACCGCGAAGCGGTTCGCCATATTTCCAAACACGGTGGGAATGGCGCTACCGACCAAGCTCTAGATACAGTAATCCCCCCACACCGCCTGCACCGCCGCCACCGCCGCCAGCGCAGCGGTTTCGGTACGCAGGATGCGCGGCCCCAGTTTTAGCGGCGTCCAGCCGGCATCCAGCGCAGCACCTTCCTCGCGGGCGGAATAACCACCTTCCGGCCCTGCCATCAGCCAAGCCCGCTTGGGTGCGCTGGCGATGTCAGCCAGCTTTTGCGTCCCCAGTGGCGAAAGGATCAGCCGCGCATCCGCCTGCTGTTGCTGCTGCAGCCATTCATTCAGGCTGAGGATGGGCAGCACCTGCGGCAAGGTATTGCGGCCGCACTGCTCGCAGGCCGATTGCACGATTTCCTGCCAGCGCTGCACCCGCTTGTCGGCACGGTCGCCGGACAGTTTCACCACCGAGCGTTCGGCAGCAATCGGCTGAAACAGCGATACGCCCATTTCCACCCCCTTTTGCAGGGTGAATTCCATGCGGTCGCCACTGGAAATGGCCTGCGCCAGGCCCAGCCAGATGGGCGATTCGCGGCTGATGTCGTCAAAGCGGGTGATCTCACAGCTGGCATCGCGCTTTTGCAGTGACAGCAAGCTGGCCTGGTATTCCCCCCCCTGTCCGTTGAACAGGGTCAGACTGTCACCTTCCTTCAGGCGCAGCACCTGGATGTGACGGACAACGGCATCGGGCAGCGACAGGGTTTGGCCTGCCGCCAGGGCTGTTTCGATAAAAAACCTTGGCATGGCGTATTGAAAGTCCGTGGTGATAACGGTATTTTGCTTTGTTTGCTGCAGTTGCAACAACTCGTCTTTGGCAAGTGGCTATTCTGACAGCTTTTCCCGCCAGGCCCGGCCCTGACGACGCATGACGCGTCCGCATTCCTGATGAGCACCACCATTGAATGGGGGCATGGCATGCCGGATTTGCAACTATTCTTCCAGAGTGAGCCAAGCTTACCCTACCTTGCCCGCACCGGCTGACCGATAACAGCGGGACCCAGGAGAACATAATGCAGGTGGTTGAACAGGTGATGCAGGTTGTCCGTGACGTGGCACGCCAGGAGGTGATGCCGCGCTTTTTGCGCGTGGGTAAAACGCGCAAGGACGACGGCTCGCTGTTTACCGAAGCCGACATGGCCTGCCAGCAGGCACTGGGCGAGATGCTGCCGCGCGTGCTGCCGCACCCGGTGCTGGGCGAGGAAATGACGCGCGAAGAGCAGGATGCGCTGTGGCAGGACAACCCTGACGGCTTGTGGGTGGTGGACCCCATCGATGGCACCACCAACTTCGTCAACGGCCTGCCCTACTTTGCCATTTCCGTTGCGCTGGTGGTGCGCGGCGTCAGCGAGCTGGGGGTGATCTACAACCCGGTGTCCGACGAAATGTTCTATGCCCGCCGCGGCCAGGGGGCCTGGCTCAACGGCCGTCGCCTGCCCTTGAAAACCACCCGCAACAGCATGGGTGATGCCATTGCTGCGGTGGAAGTGAAATACCTGCGCTCCGGCAAACTGGCGGCACGCATGAGCAGCGTGGCACCGTTCGGCAGCCAGCGCAGCATGGGTTCCAGCACGCTGGATTGGTGCTTTCTGGCAGCAGGCCGTTACGACCTCTACCTGCATGGCGGTCAGCGGCTGTGGGATTACGCTGCCGGCGCGGTCATCCTGGAAGAAGCCGGCGGCAGGCTGGCCAGCCTGAATACCGACGACTACTGGACGGATACCGTGTGGAAACGTTCGGTGATTGCCGCCATCGATCCCGAGCTGTACTGCCAGTGGCACCGCTGGGTGCGGGCCAATCAGTAACAGGTGATATCAATGCAAAACGGCCCTCAAGGGGCCGTTTTTGCTGCAGTTGCCGAATACTGGAATCAGTAGTTTTCCGGGCAGAAATGCCGTTCCACCAGCTCGATCAGGATGTGCAGCACCTTGATGTGCAGCTCCTGCACGCGGTCGGCATACTGGCCGCCCGGGGTGTTGACGTAGACATCGGCCAGCGGTTCCAGCCGGGTTGCCGCACGGCCGGTGAGGATGATCACCTTCATGCCCAGCTCACGCGCCACCGTGGCGGCGTTGACGATGGTCTGGCTGTTGCCGCTGGTGCTGATGCCGATCAGCACATCGCCAGCACGGCCATGGCTTTCCAGATAGCGTGAAAACACGTGTTCGTAGCCAAAGTCGTTGGCCACACAGCTCATGTGGCTGGGGTCGGAAATGGCAATGGCAGCCATGCCGCGCCGGTTGTTGCGGTAACGGCCGGTCAGCTCTTCGGCAAAGTGCATGGCATCGCACATGGAGCCGCCATTGCCGCAGGAAAAGATGCGGCCACCGGCGGCCAGGCTGGCAATCAGTTGCTGCGCAGCGGCCTCGATGCTGGCCAGCGCCTCTGGATTGGCCAGCAGATTGTTGAGGGCAGTTTGCGCTTCAGTCAGGCTGGACTGGATATGGGAAATCATCAGCGATCCATCATGCTTGCGGGCAAAGGCACACTGCCATTGCCACCAGTAAACAGGGCTGGCTCATGTGCCAGCCCCGACATCATACCCCGAGGCCATCTGCCACAGGAAATGGCAGGCGGGTAAATTTCAGCGAAGCACGATCAAGGCCGTACCGGCACAGCTGACAAAAGCACCCAGCCAGGCCACCAGCGCCGGCGGCTGCTTGTTCACCCACCACAGCATGGGCAGGATCAACACCGGGCTGAGCGCGGAGAGCATGCCCACCGTGGCCACATTGGCATGTTGCAGTGCCAGCATGATCAGCGTCATGCCCAGGCCCAGCGCCACCACCCCGTTCAGCCCCGTCTGCCCCAGCATGCGCAGGCTGTATACGCCACGGCTTTTGGCCAGCGGCAGGCCACCCAGCCACAGCACATTGTGCGCAAGACAGGCCACGCCCATGCGGATGGCCGAGGCGGTGACCGGCTCCAGCCCGCCGGCAATGGCCGGTTTGGCAAAGAAGGTACCCAAGGCCTGGCATAGTGCTGCCGCCATGCCCAGTGCCACACCCAGCTTGAAGTGTGCCGGGTGCTCCCAGGCCTTGCCTTGCTGCTTGCCACGGCCAAAAGCCACCGCCAGCATCACGCCGCCAAACACCATCACGCTGCCGATAAAACCGGGCAGGCTGAGTTTTTCCTGCAAAAACAGCATGCCCAGCAGCACGGAAAACACCGAATGGGTAGCAAACAGCAGGCCGGAACGACGCGGCCCCAGCCGGTTCATTGCAGAAAAATACAGGGTGTCGCCCAGGAAAATGCCGGTCAGGCCGGAGAGCAAGGCGGGCAGCACATTGGCCCACTGCATGCTGTGCCAGCCGCCAATGGCCAGGCTGATGCCGCCCAACAGCAGCGTCATCAGGCTTAGCCGCAGGCGGGTAAAGGTGAAGGGGCCAAAATGCATGGCCGGGCCGGCGCCCAGAATGGCGCCCCAGGCCCAGCAGGCTGCCGCGCCCACGGCGGCAAGGTCGTACCACATGACAATCCAGTCAGTCCCCGGCGCAGAGCCGGACAGGGGTTGGGAAAAGCGCCAGCTTACCTGTCCGGCGGCCACTCCGGCCAGTGCGGTGCCGCTTCGGCTTGCAACCAGGGCCGGTCATGACTGGTCCAGATATGCTGGCTGGCCTGTTGTGCCGGTGCTTCGTCCAGCGTGGCCACGCGCAGGATGACATAAGGGCTGCCCTCGCGCTCGGCCAGCAAATGGCTGCCACACTGGCGGCAGAAATGGCGCAGCTTGCCGGGTGAGGACTGAAAACTGCCCAGCTGTTCCACACCACACAGCCAGCGGAAATGCTGGCGCAGCACCCCGGCCGTTGGCACAAAGGGCGCGGCATGGGCTTTCTGGCAAGTGTGGCAATGACAATGGCTGACGGGCAGGTCCAGTTGATCCGCTTCATACGTGATGGCACCGCACAGACAGCTGCCTAGCATGGCGCGTCATCCAGCAGGGTGATTTCCACCCGCTCCTTGCCCTTGCCGATATTCTTGCGCTTGAGCGCGATGCGGCCCACCTCGCCGGTGCGACGCAGGTGCGTGCCACCACAGGGCACCCGGCAATAGCCCGGCACTTCCCAGTAACGCCGTTCGGCCTCGATGTCGGAGAAGGCGCTGACAATCTCGCTGTCAGTATCAATCAGGCGCTGCACCCTGGCCGTGATGGCGGGCAGATGCGGGGTGATGGGTTCGGGCAGGGCAAAGTCGATGCGCGCCTTGTCCGCCGCAATGTGTGCGCCGATTTTCTCCACCCCGGCAAAGTCGCGGTAAATGGTTTCCAGCGTCAGTTCGGCGGCAAAGTGCAAGCGCATCAGGCGGTAGCGACGCGGCCAGTCAATAGCCACCGTCACCTGCGCCCCGGCAGTCAGACCATGCCCCGGCGGCAGGGTGTAGACAATGTCCTGTCCCTGTTTTTCCGCCAGCTCGACAGGCCAGCCGGCAATGGTGCCGGCATCGCTTTCCTGCCCGCCAGAAAAGGCATAGAAGATGGTGTCCTGCAGCCATAACTGCTGGCCGTCCACCCGCGCCACGGTGGTGGTGAGCGTGGTCTGGTAGGGATCGGTCCAGAACAGCTTGCCGGTCACAGCATGCGCGCCAGGTAGTCGACCAGGCTCATCGGGTAGCTGAATGGCTGGCCCAGCAGCTGCTGGTACACATTGCGGTACTCGGCATGCTTGGGCTGCAATACCAGTGCCTGAGTCAGCGACTGCACGGCCGCGCGCGAATCTCCCAGTTGCAACTGGGACATGGCCAGGATGAACCAGGCTTCATGAATGCGGAAATTCAGCGACAGGGCCTGGCGGGCCAGCAAGGCCGCCTCCTCATAGCGTTCGCTGCTGAAGGCGCTGCCCAGCTGGCCAACGCTGCCTTCCAGTACCGGCAAGCTGGTTTGCTTGCTCAGCACCAGGGTGTGGCCGTTACCGACATTGCTGTCGCTTTCCTCCTGCGCTTCCAGCAACCAGTAAGCGCCCAGACCTTGCTGGTTGAACCAGTTGAGCGCATCAAACAGGCCTTGCAGGGTGAACACGTGATAATGCGTGCGCCAGGGCAGTTCCGGCAGCAGGGATTGCGGCGTCACCCCTTGCTCGAAGGCCTCGACATGGGCCTGCAAGCCGGTAATCGGCCGTACGCTGTCTTCAATCAAGGCATCCCGCTTGGGGACAATCATGAAATTGATGCCGCCCGGACGTAGCACCCGCAACCATTCCTGCCAGGCGGTAAAGATGGCAGGCAGGTGCTCCAGCACATGCGAACTGGCCACGTAGTCCAGCTCGCCATTGGCAAACGGCAGCGCGGTGGCTTCAGCCACCACATCCACCTGATCCACCCCGCGGCCATGGCGTTGCTGTTCAGCGGCATATATCTGGTAGTCGGCCAGGTCGCGTTCGTCCACATAGCGCACCCCGTCACACGGCGCCACGCTGATGCAGTCGGCCGGGGCCAGCGGATTATGCGCGCCGCGCCCCAGCTCGATGCCCTTGCCCTGCAAATACTGTATTGCCAGTTCCATGCTGCTTATCCTTGTTGCGCGCTCAATTCAGCGGATAGCCGCTGATAGACCTGCTGATCCAGCTTTTCCATCATGCGCTGCGGGCTGGATAGCGCGGTAAACCCATATTGGGCATACAGGCCATGCGCATCCGCCGTGGCCAGCATCATGCGCCGCAGCTTCTGCAGGCCGGGATGCGCCATGATGAAGGCCATCAAGGCCTTGCTGATGCCCTGCCCGCGCCACTGGGGCAGCACAAAAACATCAGCCAGATAGGCAAAGGTGGCCTGGTCGGTAATCATGCGGGCAAAGGCCACTTGCTGACCGTCGGCATAAGCGCCAAAGCACAACGAGCCGGCCAGCGAGCGCTCGAAAATATCACGCGGCAGCCCGGCGGCCCAGTAGGACTGCTGGCTGAGGTAATGGTGAATCATGTCGCGGTCCAGCCGGGCCGGATCACAATCAAATTCCAGTGGCAGCGACTGAGGCATGCGCACGCTCCGTAATGGTCGGTGCCGGATGAGGCTGGCACGGTGTCTGCATTCAATGCCACGGCAATGGTTGCCGGATCAAGGCATTACTGCCCGACAAGGCGGTATGGACGCGCCGGTCAGGCCAACTGGCAGTGTCGACCGGAAGCCGTTTTCGGTCAACGGCTATTCACGGTGCATGCGCTGTTTACAGTATTGCCAGCAGCGTTGCAGCCAGCTATCCGGCGCGGCATGTGCCGCCACAGCTGTGGGCACTTCGCCTGAGGTCTGGCTCAGGCGGGCATATTCATGCGCCGACAGCTCTTCGGGCAAGGAGGAGGGCCGGGCTTGCCGCCTGTGCTTCACCCGGGAAAAGATGCGTACCATGCTGACATTTCCTGTGCAAAAACCCGGCCTGACTGCGAATAAAAGATGACAGGCCATGATCTGCACATTTAATGCCAAAGTCATTACAGTGCCAAGTCGTGGTGATTACCTACTGCTGCACAGCTGGCACTCGGGGGACATCAGGCGGCAGCTGTCCGCTTGTCGGCGCGCATTTGCAGCAGGCCGGCGGCCGAATACAGCAGCAAGGCCAGCCAGATCAGGCTGAAACCGAACAGCTTGCCGCTATCGAAGGGTTCACCAAACAACAACACGCCCAGCGCCAGCTGAATGGTGGGGCCGATGTACTGGATCAGTCCCACCGTGGCCAGCTTCAGCCGTCGCGCGCCAGCGGCAAACAGCAACAGCGGGATGGCAGTCACCACGCCGGCCCCCACCAGCAGCACATCCAGCGACAGGGCCTGATGCAGGAAAGCACCCTGCCCCTGCCATTGAAACCAGCCCAGCGCCAGCAAGGCCAGCGGTGCCATCAGGAAGGTTTCCAGCGCCAGTCCCTCCAGCGAGGCCAGCGGTGCTTTCTTGCGCAGCAGGCCGTACAGGCCGAAGGTGGCTGCCAGCGACAAGGCAATCAGCGGCAGCGTGCCGGTGCACCAGGTAATCCAGGCCACCCCTGCCGCCGCCAGAGCGACAGCAGTACGCTGTGTGGTGCTGAGTTTCTCGGCCAGGAACAAACGCCCCAGCAACACATTGAACAGCGGGTTGATGAAATAACCCAGGCTGGCTTCCACCACGTGGCCGGCATTCACCGCCCAGATGTAAATCAGCCAGTTCAGCGACAGCATCAGCGAGGACAAGCCGAAAATAGCCAGCTTTTGCGGCTGGCGCACTGCCTCGCCCAGCCAGGCCCAGTTGTGACGCACGGTGAGGATGCCGGCCACAAACACGGCAGACCAGACAATGCGGTGACAGAGAATCTGCAAGGCCGGCACCTGGTGCAGCGGCTTCCAGTAGAGCGGAAACAGGCCCCAGATGACGAAGGCAATAAACGCAAACAGGACGCCACGGGTGGCATCCTGACGGGAAGGGGTAGCGGACATGAAGCGCTCGATGGCTGGTTTTTTGATGTTGCAGCTTAACGGCTTCTGCCGCGCAAAAAAACCATGGCAGCCATAACATGCTGTTCTGCCAGACAAACAATCGGCCGCGGCAACACGGTCAGACCATGCTGCACTGGCACAATCGCCGCAGTTGCTCTGCCTGTCCGTCAATACCTTTGACGTTGACGTAAACGTAAGCTACAGTCCGCCACATGAAGCCCCTGCCACTGCACCTGTCAAAAGGCTGCGCTCTGGCAGCAAAACGGCCTACAACATAATGAAAGGCGGGTGCTTTCTTGCCGGAAAACCCGCCCCCGCCACAAGCGAAAACAAGCCGCAGGCCGTACCGGCCACCTTACCGGACAGGACCTGAGCGGCAGGAGGAGAAACCATGTCGATCCGTCATGTTGATCTGGAAGAAAAATACACCGCCCCCACCGGCCAGGTACTGATGACCGGCATCCAGGCGCTGGTTCGCCTGCCCATGCTGCAACAGGAGCTGGACCGTGCCGCCGGTCTGAATACCGCAGGCTATGTCACCGGCTATCGTGGCTCGCCGCTGGGCAATGTCGACCAGACCATGCAGAAGGCCGAGCCCTACCTCAAGCAACACAATGTGGTGTTTCATCCCGGCCTGAACGAAGACCTGGCCGCCACTGCGGTGTGGGGCACACAACAGGTCAACATGTTCGAAGGGGCCAAGTACGATGGCGTGTACGCCATGTGGTACGGCAAGGGCCCCGGTGTGGACCGCTCCGGCGACGTGATCAAGCACGGCAACGTGGCCGGTACCAGTGCCAAGGGCGGTGTGCTGCTGGTGGCCGGTGACGACCACGCGGCCAAATCCTCCACCTTTCCGCACCAGTCCGACCACATCCTCGCTGCCAGCATGATTCCGGTACTGTCCCCGTCCGGCGTACAGGAAGTGATCGACTTCGGCCTGCACGGCTGGGCGATGAGCCGCTACTCCGGCTGCTGGGTTTCCATCAAGGCCATCTCCGACACCATCGAAAGCTCGGCGGTGGTGGACATCTCCCCGGAACGCTTCAACTTTGTCATTCCACAGGACTTCCCCATTCCGGAAGGCGGCCTGTCCATCCGCTGGCCGGACCCGCCGCTGGTGCAGGAAAAACGCGTGCTGCACCACCGCCTGTATGCCGCGCTGGCTTATGCCCGCGCCAACAAGCTCAACCACATCACGCTGGATTCACCCAAACCGCGTCTGGGCATCATCACCTGTGGCAAGAGCTATCTGGACGTGATGCAGGCACTGGACGACCTGGGCATCGACGAAGCACTGGCCGCCGACATCGGCCTGCGCATCTTCAAGGTGGGCATGGTGTGGCCGCTGGAACCGGAAGGCGTGCGCCACTTTGCCGAAGGGCTGGATGAAATCCTGGTGGTGGAAGAAAAACGCCAAATCATCGAATACCAGTTGAAGGAACAGCTATACAACTGGCGTGACGATGTGCGCCCGCGCGTGGTGGGCAAGTTTGCCGAAAAAGGCGAATGGGCCTTGCCACACGGCGACTGGCTGCTGCCCGCTGCCGGCGAGCTGACCCCGGCCATGATTGCCCGCGCCATTGCCAGCCGCCTGGCGCTGATTTTCGACAGCCCGGTGATTCACGACCGGCTGAAGTTCTACGATGAAAAAGAAGCCCAGCTGGTAAAGCCGCGCGAAGCCATTGCCCGCGTGCCGCATTACTGCTCCGGCTGCCCGCACAACACCAGTACCCGCGTGCCGGAAGGCAGCCGCGCCGTGGCCGGCATCGGCTGCCACTACATGGCGCACTGGATTGAAGGCGACAGCACCAAAACCTTCACCCAGATGGGTGGCGAGGGCATTACCTGGGTGGGCCAGGCACCGTTCACCAATACCAGACACATCTTCACCAATCTGGGTGACGGCACTTACTTCCACTCCGGCCTGCTGGCGATCCGCGCCGCGGTCGCCGCCAAGGTCAACATCACTTACAAGATTCTGTACAACGATGCGGTGGCCATGACCGGCGGCCAGCATGTGGATGGTTATCTGGACGTGCCGATGATTACCCGCCAGCTGGCAGCCGAAGGCGTCAAACGCATCGTCATCACCAGTGACGACCCGGACAAATACCAGAGCGTGCAAGGCCTGGCACCCGGTGTGGACGTGTTCCACCGCCGCGAACTGGACCGTCTGCAAAAAGAGCTGCGTGAAACAGAAGGCACCACCGTGCTGATTCACGACCAGACCTGTGCCGCAGAAAAACGCCGCCGGCGCAAACGCGGTGAATTCCCCGACCCGGCCAAGCGCGCCTTCATCAACGAAAAAGTGTGCGAAGGCTGTGGCGACTGCAGCAAGAAATCCGGCTGCCTGTCGGTGCTGCCGGTGGAAACGGCACTGGGCCGCAAACGCAAGATCGACCAGTCCAGCTGCAACAAGGACTACTCCTGCGTGGAAGGTTTCTGCCCCAGCTTTGTCACCGTGGAAGGCGGCAAACTGAAAAAACAAAGCGGTGCCGGCGCCACGCTGGACAGCATGCCCGCCCTGCCTGCACCGCAGACTCCCGCGCTTGAAGACCCGTTCAGCATCATGATTACCGGCGTGGGCGGCACCGGTGTGGTCACCATCGGCCAGGTACTGGGCATGGCCGCTTATCTGGACAACAAGGGCGTCACCGTACTGGACATGGCAGGCCTCGCACAAAAAGGCGGCTCGGTGTGGTCGCACGTGCGTATTGCCAACAGCCAGCAGCAACTGCATGCCGTGCGCATTGCCGCTGGCGATGCCAACCTGGTGCTGGGCTGTGACCTGGTGGTCACCGCCGCGGAGGAAGCACTGGCCAAGATGCGCGAGGGCTTCAGCCACGCCATCGTCAACAGCTACGAATCCCCTACCAGCGCCTTCCTGAAGAACCCGGACGTACGCTTCCCCAGCCGTGCCATGAAGGATGCGGTGATCGAATCGGTCGGTGCCGGCCGCTTCTGGGAAGTCAATGCCACCCGCCTGGCCACCGCGCTGATGGGCGATGCCATTGCCAGCAATATGTTCATGCTGGGTTACGCCTGGCAGAAGGGTTTGGTGCCGGTCAGCGAAGAGGCGCTGATGGAAGCCATCCGCCTGAACGGTGCAGCGGTGAAATTCAATCAGCAGGCCTTTATCTGGGGGCGTCATGCTGCTCACGATCCGGGCCGGGTGGAAGCACTGACCAACCCGTCTTCCGTGGTGCAGTTTGTTCCACGTGAAACGCTGGATGGCGTACTGCATCACCGCGCCAAGGAACTGCTGAACTACCAGAACCAGGCGCTGGCCGAGCGTTACAAAGCGCTGGTGGGCAAGGTACAGGCAGCGGAACAGGGGCTGAACCCGGCCAGCAGCGCACTGTCGCTGGCGGTGGCCCGTGCCTACTTCCATGTGCTGGCCTACAAGGACGAGTACGAAGTGGCCCGCCTGTACACCGACGGCGACTTCCTGCGCGAGCTTGCCAGCCAGTTCGACGGTGATTACCAGCTGCGCTTCCATATTGGCGCCAGCTGGGTTACCGGTGGCGTGGCCAAGAAAATCGCCTTCGGCCCCTGGCTGTTCAAGGGCATGAAGTTGCTGGCCAAGCTGCGCTTCTTGCGCGGTACTGCACTGGACCCGTTTGGCTGGCAGAGCGACCGCAAGCTGGAACGTCGGCTGATTACCGAGTTCGAGCAGCTGGTTGACGGCCTGCTGTCTGGCTTGGGCCTGGACAATCTGGCAACGGCTACCGAGCTGGTGAAGCTATACGAAGGCGTGCGTGGCTTTGGTCATGTCAAGGAAGCGGCCTATCGTCAGGCCAGTGACAAGCAGAAAACCTTGCTGGAGCAGTTTCGCCAGCAGGCCGGCCAACGCAAGGTAGCCTGATGGAATTGTGAGTGTTGTAGCAGTAAAGAGAGGGTGGTTCAGGCGCGGATGACATCATCCGCGCCCTTTTTTTGATCAAAAAATCCCGGTTCTGGTGAATCACTGCACTGTTTCAAGGCAGTGCCGATGCGACAAAAGCCTCGCTGGGCCATCAGGACAGCATCAGGCTCAGGCGGCGCGCTTCATCCAGCGCCTGGTCCACACCATTGTATTCATCCTGCCAGACCCAGATGCCATGGACCGCATCCAGCGCCTCCACCAGCCACAGCCGGCCATTGCTGCCCAGTGCCACCTGACGGGCACGCACCGGACGACGGTAGTTGAACATCACGATATCACTGGTTTTTTGCACAGCGGGGGTATGCTTGCGCGGGCTTGAAAAGAAGGGCATGGCGAAACCTCCTGTTGGGCGATATGCCACTACTGGTACAGCAAATGCCGTGCCAGCTTTGTGCAAGGCAACATGAAAAGCCAGCGCGGCCGTCTGATCACAAGCTGCACAGTTTTTGACGTCCGCTTGCCTGCGGCTTAGCATGACCCATTGCCCCACGGGAAGCGCATGCATGGAAAACCGTAAACTCGCTGTACTGATTGATGCTGACAATGCCCAGGCCAGCCTCACCGCCGAACTGTTGGCCGAAGTGGCCAAATACGGCACGGCCATTGTCAAGCGCGCCTATGGCGACTGGACCACCACCCAGCTCAAAAGCTGGAAAGAGGTACTGCACAAACACGCCATTCACCCCATTCAGCAGTTTGCCTACACCAGCGGCAAGAACTCCACCGACTCGGCCCTCATCATCGACGCCATGGATTTGCTGTACACCGGCAATTTCGATGGCTTCTGCCTGGTGTCCTCCGACAGCGACTTCACCCGGCTGGCCACCCGCCTGCGCGAAGGTGGGCTCACTGTCATCGGCATAGGCGAAAAATCCAAGACGCCACGCCCCTTCATCGCCGCCTGCGACAAGTTTGTGTTTACCGAAATCCTGCGTCCGGAAAAAACACCGGAGGTGGCAGTCAGCAGCGACAAGCCCAAGGCACGCAGCACGCGCCAAAGCAAGAGCAAACCCGCAGCAGCCAAGGACATCCACCCGCTGCAGGCCATGTTTACCTCTGCCATCGATGCGGTGGCACGGGAAAGCGGCTGGGCCGAGCTATCCGCCGTGGGGTCTTACATCGCCAAGAACGACCCTTCGTTCGACCCGCGCAATTACGGCCATTCCCGCCTGTCGCAAATGGTAAAGAAGCTGGATTTCCTCACCGTGCAGGAGCAGCGCAACGGCTCCAAGCTGCACAGCGAAATCCGGCTCAAGGAAATCGACAGCAGCGAGACGGCCAACAACACGGCGACAAAACCGGACAGCACAGAGTCAGGCAGCGCCGGCAAGCCGGCCAGCGTGCGTAAAAAACGCAGCCCGCGCAAGAAAACCGATACCCCGGCCGAACAAGGCTGAAACAGACTATCGGCCGTGGCACTGCCCTGCCCGGCCCGGCCGCCAAGCAAGCAAGAGGAGAAACCATGCAAATTCGTGATGCCAAGCTGGAAGATCTGGCCGTCATCCTGGATATCTACAATGAGGTGATTGCCACCTCCACCGCCATCTACAATGACGATCCGCTCAATCCCGGCGAGTTTGCCGTCTGGTTCCAGGACCGTCTGGCCGCAGGCTATCCGGTGCTGGTAGCCGAAGAAAACGGCGAAATCCTGGGCTTTTCCAGCTTTGGTGATTTCCGCCCGCGTCCGGGTTTTCGCTTTACCGTGGAACACAGCGTGCACCTGACCCCGGCCGCCCGTGGCAAGGGTATTGGCAGTGCACTGGTCAGCGCCCTGTTCCCGCGTGCGCAAGCACTGGGCAAGCACACCATGCTGGGCGCGGTGGATGCCGCCAATGAAGGCTCGATCCGCTTTCACGAGAAACTGGGCTTCATCAAGGTAGGTGTGCTGCCGCAGGTGGGCTTCAAGTTTGGCCGCTGGCTGGACCTGGTCTACATGCAGAAATTCATCGACGGCCAGAGCGAAGGCCCGGTGTAATACACGCAAGGTATTGATGAAAAAGAAAAACGCCGCAGTTTCCTGCGGCGTTTTCTGTTCTGCTACTGCGCTGTTGAAACAGCGTCCGTTCTTGAAGTTCTCTATTCTCTGCCTCTGCACGACTTAGCGCACGACTGCAACAATATCCTTACTGAACACCTTTTCGCAATACTTGCATTTCATTTTCACGTCCTTGGATTGTGCGCGTACCGAGAAAAAGCTCTTTACCGGTTCGGCATGCGAAATGCAGTTGGAATTGGGGCAGGCGAAAATGCCTTCAATGCTTTCCGGCAATTCCAGCTTGTGCTTCTTCACCACTTCGAAGTTGTCGATCACGTTCACCGTGGCCTTGGGGGCAAACAGGGCCAGTTCGTTGGCCTGTTCTTCAGTCAGGGCAACGTTTTCCACCTTGATGATGTCCTTGGCACCCATGTGGCGCGAGGACAGGTTCAGGCCAACGGTAATGCGCTCGCCGGTTTCGGCCAGCTTGAACAGACGCAGGATGTTGACGCCCTGCCCGGCCGGAATGTGGTCGATGACGGTGCCTTGTTTCAGGGCTTCGACGGTACGGGTGTATTGCATGATGTTTCCTTCCCTGATTTAGACGGTTTCGTTCAGTACCAACGACAGCAGCGCCTGACGGGCATACACACCGTTCTTGGCCTGCTCGAAGTAATAGGCATGCGGGGTGGCATCCACATCCACAGTGATTTCATCCACGCGCGGCAGCGGGTGCATCACCTTCATATTGGTACGCGCGCTCTTGAGCATGTCGGCACGCAGCACGAACTGGCCCTGGATTTTCTTGAACTCGGCTTCGTCAAAGCGCTCGCGCTGCACACGGGTCATGTACATGATGTCCACCAGCGGAATCACATCGTCCAGGCTGTCCACCAGGGTGTATTCAATGCCCTTTTCGTCCAGCTCTTCGCAGATGTAGTCCGGCATGGCCAGCTGCTCGGGCGCAACAAAGTAGAAACGCGCGCCAAACAGCGACAGTGCCTGGGTCAGCGAATGCACGGTGCGGCCGTATTTCAGGTCGCCGACAAAGGCAATGGTGAGGTTTTCCAGCGTGCCCTGGGTTTCACGGATGGTGAACAAATCCAGCAGGGTTTGCGTGGGGTGCTGGTTGGAGCCGTCGCCACCGTTGATCACCGGTACGCTGGAGAACTCGCTGGCCAGTCGCGCCGCGCCTTCCTTGGGGTGGCGCATCACCACGGCATCGGCATAGGAGCTGATGATCTTGATGGAGTCGGCCAGGGTTTCGCCCTTCTTGGCGCTGGTATTGCCACCGTCGGCAAAGCCGATGATGTCGCCACCCAGGCGCTGTACCGCGGTTTCGAAGGACAGGCGGGTACGGGTGGACGGCTCGAAGAAACAGCTGCCCACCAGCTTGCCTTGCAGCAGGTCGTTGCGCGGCGCGCGTTTGAGCTTGCCCGCCGTTTCAACCACGAGCTCAAGCTCCTCGCGTGAGAAATCCGGGATGGAAATGATGTGTTTCCGATAGAGCGGGTTTGCCATGATAGGGGTCCTTGGTTCTGCGAATTCTGCGAATGTTGTTTTGCCCATAAAAAAAAAGCCCCTGAGCAATCAGGAGCTTTTTTTCTGGAATAGCCGGGGTTCGGGAACAGTCAGGCCTTGCAGCAACGCTTTTGCGCCACCCTCGCGGGTGGTGGTGAGGCGGGTGACAACAACTGCAAATGGCGACAAGACGGCTCCTCCGAACAAACCCCGCGATTCTAATCCCAAACCTTGCGCTTGATAAGAGCGGTGTCGCATTTTGCCAATTCCATGACCCCAGGCATGTTGATCGGCCAACTCAGCGCGCAAACAAAACGCCACCCCGGAAGGTGGCGTTGTCATCATCGGCAGCCAATCAGCAACTAGAGCTTGAAGTGGCTGACCAGGCTTTCCAGGTTGGCGGACAGCTCGCGCAACTGCGTTACCGAATCGGACACCTGCTGCACCACGTCAGCATTGCTTTGCGCCATGGCGCTGATGCGTTCCACGTTCTGGGCAATTTCCTGGCTGGCCGAGGATTGCTCGCGGGTGGAAGCGGCAATGTCCACAATGCTGGCCACCAGACCCTGGCTACGTCCCAGCACGGTATTCATCGCCGCATTGGCTTCGGCGGCAATCTCCACGCTCTGGCTGACCTGATCGCGGCTGTTTTTCACATCTGCCACTGCATCACGCGTTTCGCTGCTGATGGCATTGACGATGCGGGAGATCTGCACCGTGGCTTCGGCAGTGCGGCCCGCCAGGTTACGCACTTCGTCGGCCACCACGGCAAAGCCACGGCCCATTTCGCCAGCCCGCGCTGCTTCAATGGCTGCGTTCAGCGCCAACAGATTGGTCTGGTCGGCAATGTCCTTGATCACCCGTACGATGGTGCTGACTTCTTCGGAACGTTCGCCCAGGCCGTTCATGCGTTCGGCCAGCGCCTGCATGCTGTTCGTCATGCGCTCGATCTCGCCGGTGATGCGGGTTACCGTAGCCACGCTTTGCGTGGTCAGCTCGCCGGTTTCACGCGCGGTGTGCTCGGCTTCTTCGGCGGTATCGGCAATGTGGTGCACGCTCACGGTAACCTGCTCTACCCCGGCCGCCGTGGCACTGGCGGCATCGGTCTGGCTGGCAGAGGCCTGCTGCACCTGGCTGGCGGATTCAGCCAGGCTGGCAGCAGCCACGCTGACTTCGTGGCTTTGCTGCCGCACTTCGATGAACATCTCGCGCAGGCTGTCGATGAAACGGTTGAAGGCGTCGGCAGTACGGCCGATTTCATCGCGGTTGGCAATCTGCATGCGCACGGTCAGGTCGCCACGGCCGGAGGCCAGCTGGTCCATGGTATCTGCCAGTTTGTTGAGCGGTCGGGTCAGGGTGCGGACCACGGCGGTCAATACCAGCAGGATCACCACCAGCGCCACCACGCCAATCAGGATGGCAGTCAGCGATTGCCTTTTCGCATCGGCAGTAATGGCTGCCGTGGGAATGGAAACCCCCAGCGTCCAGAACTGGCCGGTATCACCCACTTTGACCGGGTGGAAGAAATGGGTGAAACCGCCATCCTCGTAAATGAAGGATTCGCCCTTCTTGATCTGATCCAGATGGCTGGCCAGTGCATCTTCCTTGGGCACCGGCTTGCCCAGGAGATCGGGCTTGTCGGACACCACGTACAGCCCGCCTTCGGACACCATGCGCACATAGCCGGTTTCAAACAGGTGGATGGCGCCAAAGCGCTTTTGCAGCTGGTCCAGTGCCACGTCGGTGGCCGACACGCCTAGAATCTTGCCGGCGGCATCCTTCATTACCACGGCCAGCGAGCTTTCCAGGATTTTCTTGTTCTGCACTTCGTACGGATAAGGCTCGGTAATGGTGTCGCGGCCACGCTGCTTGGGTACGTAGTAGAAATCACCCCAGCCCGGTTTTTCGTAGTCCGGCTGATAGGTTTCCGGGTGGTCCTTGAACTTGGGGAAATCCTTGACGCGGTCAGGCGACATCATGGTGTCCATCTGCGCCTTGCCCTGAGCATTCTTGGTGATGTAGGGCTGATAGCGCCCGGTAGGGTCATGCCGTGGCCAGTCCAGGCGGAAGGCATTATCGTTGCCATCAAAGGCATTCGGTTCCCACAACATCCACAGGCCGACCGACTGCGGGGCACCATCCAGCAATTGCTGGATCATGTTGTCAGCCAACTTGCGGTCTGGCGCGGCCACCCGCTTGATACCCAAAATGCTGTCAGCCAGATGATGCGGCAGGGTGAAACCCTGATTGAAATCGCCTTCGGCATCCTTGGCGTAGCTGCTGGCCTGCTCGGAAGCCAGCTTGTAGCCCACATCAACGGCTGCCGAATAACTTTGCCATGCAATCAGGCCTATCATCACCGCGAAACCCACCGCGATGGCTGCCGCAGCCACCACGATGATGCGTGTACTCAGATGACCCCACTTTTCCGTCGCCATACTCGTTTCCCCGAATCCAGTTGTGATGGTTGCGCTGGCTGTTTAGCTGCATGTTCTTGGTCGCATACCCTCTAGCATAATGGGGGAAATTTGTTTGTGCTGCCGTAATTTGTGATCAAAAAGCTATAAATCACATCAGCATAGCACAGCCCTGCCTTATTAATGACAAATTGATTTACATATTGATAACAATGAATTAGGGCGCAGTTCTGGCTTCCAGTTCGGTCAGCCAGTGCATGGCCTGGCTGTTGCTTTCTCCGCACATTTCAGCAGATGGCTGGAGGCCGGCGCAAACGGCGGGCCGCTCCGGATGACCGAACAGCAGGCACAGATTGTCCGCGCTCAACTGGATGCAACGTACGCCGGCAGGCTTGCCCGAAGGCATGCCCGGAATGGGTGAGGAAATGGATGGCGCGATGCAGCAGGCACCGCAATTCAGACGGCATTGCATGGAAACAGGGGGTACAGGGGCAGGAAAACGGGCCACCATACCACAAAGCAGATGCAAGCCAACTGTCAATCGGACACAGATAATTTACAATAACGAAAAACATCTTTCCGCGATTTACGGAACACCAAGCAACAGCCTCCCGCTGCCAACAAGTTTAGAGCACACGAAATGATCAAGTGCATCGACGTGTCCGACCTCAAGGTTGGCATGTACATTCACGACCTGAACTGCGACTGGATGTCTCACCCGTTTCTGCTGAAACGTTTTCTGGTCAAGGATGAAGCCGCAATCCGCAAGATTGCCGATGCGGGTATCCACGAAGTCTACATCGATACCGGCAAAGGCCTGGACCTGCCTCATGCCCCCACCATTTCCGAAGTCAAACACAAGCTGGAACAGGAAATCATCGACCTGGCCAGCCGCGAAGTGCCAACCGAACGCCGGGTGGATGCCGCAGCCGAATACGGCCGTGCACAGCTGATTCACAACGAAGCCAACCTGATCGTACGCAGCATCTTGCAGGATGTGCGCCTGGGCAAGCAGGTGCAGTTGGAAATGGTGGAGCCGTCCATCGAAAAAATGACCAGCTCCATCCTGCGCAACGGCGGTGCGCTGCTGTCGCTGTGCCGCATCAAGGACAAGGACAATTACACCTTCCAGCATTCGGTCAGCGTCGGCGCCCTGATGGTGAGCTTCTGCAATGCAATGAACATGAGCCGTGAGGTGATTCACCATGCCGGCATTGGCGGCATGCTGCACGATATCGGCAAGATGAAAGTACCGGACAGCATCCTCAACAAGCCGGGCAAGCTGACCGAACAGGAATTCGCGGTGATGAAATGCCATGTGGTGGAGAGCAAGCAGATCCTGCTCTCTACCCAGGGCATCTCCGATACCGCAGTGAAAGTAGCCGCCCAGCACCACGAACGGCATGATGGCAGCGGCTACCCCGAAGGGCTGAAAGGCGAGGAAATCTCCCAGCTGGGGCAGATGGCAGCCATTGTCGATGTGTACGATGCGCTGACCTCGGACCGCTGCTACCACAAGGGCATGTCGCCAACCGACGCCCTGCGCAAGATTTTCGAGTGGTCCAAGTTCCACTTCAACCCCGTGCTGGTGCAGGCCTTCATGCGCTGTATCGGCATTTATCCCATCGGCACCCTGGTGCGGCTGGAAAGCGGCAAACTTGGCGTGGTGATCGAACAGAATGACAATAATCTGGTATCGCCCAAGGTGAAGGTGTTTTTCAGCACCAAGAGCAATACCTACATCCCGCCGGAAGTGGTGGACCTGTCGCGCAGCATGGGGGCTGGCGGGGGCGACAAGATTGTCAGCCACGAATCGCCCACCAAGTGGCGCATCGACCCGATGCGTTTTCTGTAAGGCCGCCCCCCGCCTTCTGCCATCCAGCAAAAAGCCCGCCATCGGCGGGCTTTGTCATTGACATGATCACACTCAACCCTGGCGCACCACCATCGCGTGCTCGGGGCTGGGGAAACCGGCCTCGGCCAGCGCTTCGCGAATCACCCGGTTGCTGTCGAAATACACCTGCCAGTAGTCGGCAGGCTGGCAATAGGGTCGCACGGCCAGTACCGGGCCCAGGTTGGTGAATTCAAGCAGGGCAACCGTGGGCGCAGGCTCGGCCAGCACATTGGGAATGGCGGCAATCTTTTCCCGCAGCAGGCTGATGGCCTGGCCATGATCGGCACTGCCGGCCAGCTGGGCTTTCAGATCCACCCGGCGATAGTTGTTGGCGCTGAAATTCTGGATATTGTCGGAGAAGATCTTGTTGTTGCCGATCAGGGTCATCACATTGTCGGGGGTATCGATGATGGTGGAAAACAAGCCCACTTCACGCACCGTGCCGCTGATGCCGGCCACACTCACCACATCGCCCACCTTGAAGGGACGCAACACCACCAGGAAGATGCCGGCGGCAAAATTGGCCAGCAAGCCACTCCAGGCGAGGCCAATTGCCACGCCGGCAGCGCCGATGATGGCGGCAAAGCTGGCCGTCTGTACGCCAAAGAAGCCCAGCATGGCAATCACCAATACCACGGTCAGGCTGACGGACAGGAAGGAGTGGGCGTAACGGCGCAAGGTGGGGTCCAGTTTGCGGGCAACCAGCTGTTCATCCATCAGGCGGCCTGCCAGGCCGATGAACCAGCGGCCCACCACCCACAGCACGATGGCCGAAACGATATTGATGCCGGCTTGTACCGCCAGATCACCCCAATGAGTCCAGTTGATGTCTGTCATGGCTATCCTATTTAAGCTGTTGGTAGAAAACACTTAAAAATAGAATGAGCGCCGACAAAATGCCAGCCAGCACGGTCTGGCCGTGAGAATGGCTTATGGCAACAGGCTGCGCAGTTGCTGGCAGGTATCGCCAATACCGGCCTGTATGGTCAGGTCGAACACCCGGTCCATGCGGGTGGGTGTGTAGTTGATCAGCGCCGTCATCACTCCGGCGTGAGCGGCTTCCAGCGGGATATGGTTGACCGGGGAAACCTCCAGCGAGGAACCCAGCACCAGCAGCAGATCCGCCGTCACGGCCACGTCAAAAGCATGCTCGATCAGCGGTACCGGCTCGCCATACAGCACCACGTCCGGCTTGAGCACGTCCATGCAGTGAGTACACAGCGGCAGCACATGGTGATTGATGTATTCCAGCCCTTGCTGTCGCCCGCAGGACGGGCAGCTGGCCGTGCGCAAGGTGCCGTGCAACTCGGAAACATGACGGCTACCCGCCACGCCGTGCAGGCCGTCGATATTCTGCGTCAGTACCGACACCTGCTTGCCGGTTTCTTCCAGCCAGGCCAGAAACCGGTGTCCGGCATTGGGCTGGTAATTGCCCAGCAGCTTGGTGTGGAACAACTGCTTGAAGCTATGCCAGAAGGCTTCCGGGTCGGCACGGAAGTAATCGATGGACACCAGCTCCTCCAGCTGCATGCCCTGCTGCCACAAGCCCTTGGCCGAGCGGAAGTCCGGAATGCCCGATTCGGTGCTCATGCCGGCACCACTCAGTACCACGATATGCCCAGCCTGCCGGATGGCACTGGCCAGTTGCATGATGTCCTGCTGCATTTACTGTCTCCTGCACCTGCTTTTTATTGTTGCCAAGCTTAGTCGTGCATTGCTGTCACAGGCAAAAATCCAATGCAGCAAGCTTGCCCGACATCAAGCCGCTGGTGCATCTGCCGCCGGCGCAGGGTACTTGATGGCATTCTTTTGCAATTTGTCACGCACTGCAGCATTGATATCCAGCTTCAGCACGCTGGCCAGCCGCACCAGATACAGCAGCACATCGGCCACTTCTTCCTGCAAATGGGTGAAGCGGGCCGGGTCATCTGCCAGTTGGGCTACTTCCTCGTCGGTCAGCCACTGGAAGATCTCCGCCAGCTCACCCACCTCCCCGGTCAGGGCCAGCATCAGGTTGCGCGGCGTGTGATAGCGCTGCCAGTCACGCTCGTCGGCAAAACGCTGCAAGGCGGCTTCCAGCGCGGCGGTTTCAATCAAAGGGGTTTCGGCGGCCATGGTGTTACTCCTGCAAGGACGGTTTCACGTGAAACCGCACTGCCATATCAAAACAAAAACGCCCGCAAGCGCGGGCGCAATGGTTGGACTGCTGCCGGTTCAGCGCAGCAAGCCTTCGTCCTTCAGCGCAGCCTGTACCGCCGGTAGTGCATGAACCCAGTTCATGAAGGCGCTGATGGCCGGGAAGTCTTCCAGCGAACGATGCACCATGTGGGCCCAGTTCAGGCAGGTAAACAGGTAGGCATCCGCCACGCTGAAGTCATCGCCCAGCAGATAAGGCGTTTTTGCCAGCTGGGCTTCAATCACGCCAAAGCGGCTACGCAGCTTGTCCCAGGCGGCATTCTTCACCTCATCGCTGCCCGGATAGAACAGCGGAGAGAAACTCTTGTGAATCTCGGTGGCGGTGTAGTTCAGCCATTCTTGCAGACGGTAGCGCGCCAGTGTGCCATTGGCCGGAGCCAGCTTGCTCTGAGGCACCTGGTCGGCCAGGTACTGCACAATGGCCACCCCTTCACTCAGCACCGTGCCGTCTTCCAGCTGCAAGGCCGGTACATAGCCCTTGGCATTGATGCTGGCAAACTCGACACCGCTGGCAGTCAGGTGCGGGTTAACGCGCAGATTGACCTTTTCCACCGAAAACGGCAGGCCGCTGGCATGCAGCACGATATGTGGCGACAGGGAGCAGGCTCCCGGCGAGTAGTAGAGTTTCATCCCATCTCCTGATCAACAGAACGCGCAACAAGGTGCCCATTACGGTAGCGGCACCGCCATCTACTGCAGTTGGGGCAGTTTCGCCTCATTTTCAAGCTGCAATACCTGCATCACTTCTGCCGTGCCGAAAACAGCCTGGGCCGCATGTCCTTGCCAGCTGCGCTGGCCGGGCGGTTTTTCATTTCGACAAACAAGGCTTCCACCTGGCTGCGCGCCCACGGCGTGCGACGCAGGAAAACCAGGCTGGACTTGATGCTGGGCTCGTGATTGAAACAGCGGATGGCGATGCGCCGCCCCAGTTCCGGCCAGCCAAAATGTTCCACCAGCGCCTGCAGTATCTTTTCCAGCGTCATGCCGTGCATCGGGTCGGCGGACTGTTTTTCACTCATGTCTATCATCCTGTTATGGACAGCAAACACGCTGCTGCCAGAGAAACCGACGCAGTGTAGCCCCGCCCGCGACAAACAGCCAGCAGACTGCTGCTTGACATGAATTTGCATGTTTCATCATTGCTAACAATTGGCTGATGACAGGCAATATTTGGCTGACATCTGTGTCTGATACTGCAAACGTCAACAATGACCTGCACGAGGAAACGCATCATGAAACTGATCAAATCGCTGTTGATTGTCGGCCTCCTGGGCGGCGCAGCTGCCACCACCGTTCATGCCATGGACAATGATTGTCCGATGGGCGGCAAGGACATGTCCGCACACATGTGGCAGATGGACCCGGCCAAACGTCAGGCCATGATGGAACAACACCTGCACATGCTGCATGACAGGCTGAAAATCCAGCCGGCCCAGGAAGCCAGCTGGAAAAGCTATGTCGATGCCCTGAAACCGGCCGCCATGCCTGCCATGCCGGCAGCCAGACCAGATGCCACCCTGCCCGAACAGCTGGATGGCCGCATCAAGATGATGCAACAACACCTGGACATGATGCAGCAGCATGCCGCTGCCACCAAGGCGCTGTACCAGAAACTGAGCCCGGAACAGCAAAAGCTGTTCGACCAGGAAGCACGGCGCATGCATGAAGGCATGCAGCGCCGCATGCCGCATCACCGTCCGGCATCCGCCCCCATGCCGAACAACTGAAAACGCGCGGATGGAACAGACCAGCCCCGGTAGCGTGTACGGCAGCTGGTCTGCCCGCCAGCCTTGCGCATGAGGAAAGCAATATGACAACGCTAGCGCGCATGACAAGCCTGGCCTTGCTGTTGGGCTGTGCCATCAGCGGCATCCCGGTCGCGCAAGCACACCCGCGCTTTTATGAAGGCCCGCCGCTGATCAACCATTGGCATGACGGCTACTGGCATCACGGCTATTACCATGGCCAACTGGGCTGGTGGTGGATAGCCGGTGGCGTGTGGTACTGGTATGACGCACCGGTCTACCCCTATCCGGCACCCTATCCGCCTGCCGTGGTGGTGGCAGCCCCGGCAGTGCCGCCAGCGCCTCCGGCACCAGCCCCGGTGCAGGAAACGCCCAGCCCGCCGCCAGCCCAGGTCTGGTACTACTGCAAGGCGGCCAGGCAGTACTACCCCTATGTCAGCGAATGTCCCGGTGGCTGGAAGACTGTCCCGGCACAGCCACCCAAATAATCCAGGAAGCAAGATCATGAACAAACTGCTGTGGTTGCCATTGACGGCTATCGGGCTGACGGCATGCAGTACCGTGCAGCTTGGTCCGACGGTGGCGGTGATGCCTGCGCCCGGCAAACCCTTTGATGTGTTTGCCCAGGAAGAACAGCAATGCCGCCAGTATGCCCAGGCAAGCAGCGGCGGCAGCAGCGCCGATGCCTCCACCAGTGCCATGGCCGGCAATATGGCGCTGGGCACGGTTGTCGGCGCTGCCGCAGGTGCGCTGATGGGTGGCCATCAGGGTGCCGGTGTCGGCGCAGGCGCGGGCCTGATTGCCGGCACGGCAGCCGGTAGCGGTGAAGCACGCTACAGCGGCCACGATGCGCAGTATCGCTACAACCTGGCTTACAGCCAGTGCATGTATGCCAAGGGCAATCAGGTTCCCGGTCAGCAGCGTTACAGCTCGCCCTACTATCCGCCACCGCGTCTGCCCTGATCTGGCAGTAAAAGACAAAGGGGCTGGTCTGTCAGACCAGCCCCTTTCCCATTTCACACCGGCTCAGCACATCAGCGGCTGAACCATTTGTCGCCAAAGTTCACCAGCAGCACACCAGCCACCACCAGCGCCGCGCCCGCCAGCCGCGGCAGGTTGATGTCACGCAGCGGCATGGCCAGCCAGCCAAAGCGGTCGAACAGCAAGGACGCACACACCTGCCCGGCAATGATCAGCGACAGCATCGCCGCCACGCCCAACCGGGGTGCCAGCAAGGTGGTGCCGAATACGAAAAACGCGCCCAGCAGGCCGCCGATGAACATCCACCACTCGCCGCGTACCAGCTGGCTCAAGCCGCTGAATTTCTGCCCGCTGAACACGGCCAGCAAGGCCAGGCTGATGGTTCCCACCGCAAAGGAAATCATCGCCGCCAGCACTGTACTGCCGCCCAGCAACAGCTTGAGCTGATTGTTGACCGCGGCCTGCAAGGGCACCACCACACCGATGGCAAAGGCCATCAGGGCAAAAACCGGATTCATGTTTGTCCTTTGCTTGGAAATAAGCGTGGTTTCACGTGAAACCGCCGCCACATCAACCAGATAGCTTCACCGCCGGTGCCGGACGCGCGGCCTTCGGGTTGCGGGTATAGGCACAAAAGCCTGGCTTGGGGCCGACCTTGGGATGGTTGCGGCAAGTATTGGGCCGTCGCTCGTAAATAGTGCACAAACGGGTTTGCTGGTCCAGATACTGGCAGTCACCATTGGCGCGCCGCGCCAGGGTGAAAATGCCGTGCTTGAAATTGAAATGCTGGATCACCCGCTGCTTTTCCAGCCGTTTGGCAATGTTCTTGACCGGCTCTTCCAGCTCGAATTCGTCCACCACCCCCATGCGTACCAGGTCCGGCAGGCGCACTTCCACCGGCATCGAGCAGCAACTGCCCATGCAATCGCTGCACAGGCCGTTCTTGTACTTGACCCAGGTTTCCAGTCGTTCGATATCGGCCATCTTGCCTGCCTTATTGCGGACGTTGCTTGAAGAAGGTCAGCGGTGCGGTATACGGCACTTCGCTGGGGGCCGGTGCTTTCAGGATGTGCTTTTTCATCTTGCCCATCACATGCATTTCACAGGGGCGGCACTCAAACTTCAGCGTGTAGGTTTCATTGCCGGATTTCAGCGTCATCGGCTCGGCGCGCACCTGACCCATCACCCCCTTCACGCCCTTGGCCTGCTTGGGACACAGATTGTAGGAAAAGCGCAGGCAGTGCTTGGTAATCATCAGGCTGACTTCGCCCTCTTCCTGGTGCGCCTCGTAGGCGGCGTCGATCACCTCCACCCCGTGTTTGCGGTAGAACTGCCAGGCCAGCTGGTTATAGACATTGGCCAGGTAGCTCAGCGTCTTTTCCGGATATTCCACCGGCGGCTCCACCGCCAGCTTGCGCGGCGGACGCACCCATGCACTCAGGCGGGCTTGTTCCAGCTGCTCGATGGCCTCACGGCGCAGGGCATTGATGGCGGAAGCGGGTACAAACCATGGCTGGCTCAGGTTCAGTGCCACATCATTGGCCACGAACATGGTATTGCCCAGCTTGGCCAGGTTGTCACGCAGGCCGCTTTCCGCCTTGGCGGCATCCTTGGCCGGTTCCAGTGCCAGCACCGCGCTGGCAGTGGCGCTACAGCCATCCTCATCGGTCACGGTCAGGCGCAGGCCGTCGGCCTGTTCGTCCAGGGTCAGCCACACCCCTACCTTGCGCTCGGCCGATTTCTTCAATAGAGCCAGCTCCCAGGCGTGGTCGCGGTTGCGGCACAAATCGGTTCCCGGCTTCAGGGCTTGTAACAAGGCCGGATCATTCGGCTGGCAACGCCACAGCAGGTCGCCGCCCGGCACATGGCCGATCTGCTTCACGGTATTGAGCTGCATGCCCACCACTTCACGCTTTTTCATGAAGTTGATGCCGTCGCCATTGCTCATGGTTTCCGGGGTGGCAATCTCCAGCCAGTCCGGCCCTACCTTGTGCACCACACCCAGCGCCACACCAACAAATTTGGGCGAATCAAAGGCGCCGATGTCGATCTTGCGGCCGGTGGCAAAGTAGTCGGTGCTGCCACGGTGGAAGGTCTTGTCCGGGTCCGGTGCGAAGAAGATTTCGCTGCTGCCGCTGGAGGCGCGCGCCAGTTCCGGGCGGCGTTCGATGATTTCATCCAGCAGCAGACGGTAGTGCGCGGTGATGTTCTTCACATAACTCACGTCCTTGTAGCGGCCTTCGATCTTGAGCGAACGCACGCCGGCATCCAGCAGCGCTTCCAGGTTCTTGCTCTGGTTATTGTCCTTCATCGACAGCAAGTGCTTGTCGAAAGCCACTACACCACCGTCCTTGTCAGTCAGGGTGTAAGGCAGGCGACAGGCTTGCGAGCAATCACCGCGGTTGGCGCTGCGGCCGGTGTCGGCATGGCTGATGTAGCACTGGCCGGAGAAGGCCACGCACAGCGCGCCGTGGATGAAGTATTCGATGGTAGCGGCATCGCCCACGCGGGCGGCAATGCGCTTGATGTCGGGAATGCTCAGTTCCCGTGCCAGCACCAGTTGCGACAGGCCGGCATCGGCCAGAAAGCGCGCCTTGTCGGCATCGCGGATATCGCACTGGGTGGAGGCATGCAGCTGGATGGGCGGCAGGTCCATCTGCAGGATGCCCATGTCCTGGATGATCAGCGCATCCACTCCGGCGTCGTACAGCTGCCAGATCAGCTTGCGCGCGGCTTCCAGCTCGGCGTCATGCAGGATGGTGTTGAGCGTGGCAAAAATGCGCGCATGGTAGCGGTGGGCAAACTGCGTCAGCCCGGCAATATCCTCCAGACTGTTGCTGGCATTATGCCGGGCACCGAAACCGGGGCCGCCGATATACACCGCATCCGCGCCATGCAGGATGGCTTCACGGCCGATTTCGGCAGTTTTGGCGGGGGACAGCAGCTCGATCTGGTGCGACAACAGACTCATGACGATTCCTGACTTGTAAAAAGGGCTTTCCTGCAAGCAATACCAGTGGCAGGAAGGGGCGGAATTATAACGTAATCAGTGGCTTATAGATAGCAGCAACATATTGCAAGGCGAGAGCCATGTTGAGGAAACATGCAAGGAAAATGACAGGCTGATGACATGCTGCGCAGGCTTACTAAGTGCGCTTACTTAAAGCCAAAACAGCACTTGGCATGACATGAAACTGGCCGCTAAAACTAAATACCACAATAACACCACTCACCGCGCCACATTGCTTTCAAGGGGTTTAACCATGCTGGACCGACTCACCATAGGGCAAAAACTGTTTGCCCTCATCCTGTTGTTGCAACTGGTTACGCTGGGCGTCGGCAGCTTTGGCTGGCTGACCCAGCAGAATATCCTTACCGACTTTGCCACCACCTACAACGACAGGGTGGTATGCCTGAAGCAGCTGAAACAGGCTGGTGACAGCTATGCGGTCAACATTGTCGATGCCGCCCACAAACTGCGCGCCGGCAGCATGAGCAACAGCGACTTCCTGCACGGTCTGGACGCTGCGCAAGCCACCCTGAAGCAGCAATGGGGCAGCTATCGGGCTACCTACCTGACCGACGAAGAAAAAGGCCTGGCCGACGCAGCCGAAGCCGCCATGCACAATGCCGACGGACAGATCCGGCAATTGCGCCAGATCGTGCAAGGCCACGACCAGACTGCGCTGCAGCAATTTGTCGACAAGAGCCTCTACCCTGCCATCGACCCCATCTCCAGCCGCATCGATGCGCTGATCGACCTGCAACTGCGTGTGGCAGCGGAAAACTTTGCCAAATCCCAACAGCAGGCCCACCAGTTTTCCATCCTGTCCTTGTTGCTGATGTGCGCCGGCATTGTCGCAGGCGCAGTGGTGGCCACCATCATCATCCGCCGCCTGCTGGCGGAACTGGGCGGGGAACCGCGCGATGTGGTGGCGCTGGCCAGCCGTATTGCCCAGGGCAACCTGGCGGAAAAACTGCAAACAGATCAAGCCAGACAGGGCAGCATCGTGATGTCCATGGCCCACATGCAGACAGAGCTGATACGCCTGGTGCGCCATATCGACGGCATCACCGGCAAGCTCACCGTGCATGCCAGCGAACTGGCCAGCGCATCCGAACAGGTGGCGGTCAGTGCCGAAGAGCAAACCCGGGCCGCCTCTTCCATGTCCGCCTCGGTGGAACAGTTGTCGGTCAGCATTTGCTCGGTCAGCGACAATTCCCAGGATGTGGCCAAGGATGCCCGCATGTCCGGCGAACTGGCAGAAGCCGGTGAACAGGTGATTGTGGAAACACTGGGCACCATCCAGTCGGTGGCCGAGCTGGCGCAACAATCCCAGCAACAGGCCGACCTGATGGGCGACCGCTCGCAAAAGATTTCCAATGTGGTGGCGATGATCCGCGATGTGGCCGACCAGACCAACCTCTTGGCGCTAAATGCCGCCATCGAAGCCGCCCGCGCCGGCGAACAGGGCCGTGGTTTTGCCGTGGTGGCCGACGAAGTGCGCAAGCTATCGGAGCGCACCGGCCAGTCCACCACCGAAATCAGCAGCATGATCCGCGAAATGCTGGAGAGCAGCGAACTGGTGATCAACAATGTGCACGCCACGGTGGAACGCATGGAAGCCGGGCTGCGTCAGGCTGGTCAGGCAAGGGATACGGTCAGCCGCATCAACGACAATGTGAACAGCATCAAGCAGTCGGTGAGTGCCATTTCGGTGGCACTGGCCGAACAGCAGGCAGCCGGTAGCGGCATTGCCAGCAATGTGGAGCAAGTGGCGCAGATGTCGGAAGAAACCAGTACCGCGGCCAATCAGACCGCCAGTTCTGCGAGTGCCATGGAGCAAATGGCACACGAACTGCAAGCTGCCATCAGCTATTTCACCCTGCCGCAAGCCGGCCAGCCGCTGCGTCAGCAGCAGCCACCTGCCGGTGCGGTACAACTTGCCCTGTCCCGCTGAAGCTGACACGGCGGGCAGCATGCAAAAGCGGGCAGTCGCCGTCTGGCCACTGCCCGCCTTGATTGACTTGCCAGGGTTTATTTCTGGCTCAGCAATACCGCCAGTTCGTCCACTGCCTCGGCCCATTCGGCGTCGCTGGCCAGCGCCTGACGCAAAAAGTCGGCCTGCGCCGGGTTCCAGAACGCTGCTTCGGGTAATGCCTGGCCTGGCTCCAGCCAGTGGCGGGCCAGAAACACCTTGATGGCGGTGACGTCGTTATCCAGCCCAAGCTGGGCGAATAGTTGTTCCAGCTGATGCTTGCCGGTATCCATGATCTTGTTTTCCTCTTGCTCCAGTGCAGAGGTGCAGGATGGCCCCATTTCACACCGGCATGCAATGCGCAAATGCAGACTGCACCCATGCAGCGCAAGGGTTGTTGCCTGCTACCGACAGATGGGAAAGCACCAACAGCACGGGCCCCATCACCTTCACCGCCTTGATATAGTGTGTTCACCCACCACTTACGCCGCCCCTCATGACCCTGCATCTTTCACTCGCCCAGACACGACTTCTGCATCTGGCCGCCCAGGGGCTGTTACAGCCAGCACGGCGCAAAGCCACGTCTGCCGATGTGCTGGCCACCATCCGGCGCATGGCCTTGCTGCAGATAGATACCATCAGCGTGGTGGCGCGCAGCCCCTATCTGGTGCTGTTCAGCCGGCTGGGGCAGTACGACCCCGTCTGGCTGGATGACTGCCTGGCAGCGGGCAAGCTGTTCGAATACTGGGCGCACGAAGCATGCTTTGTGCCACGCGAGGATTACCGCCTGCTGCGCCACCGCATGCTGGACCCAACGCAAATGGGCTGGAAATACCCGCAGCGCTGGCTGGAACAACACCAGCCCGCCGTTGACGATCTGCTGCAGACAATCCGCACCCACGGCCCGGTGCGCTCTGCCGATTTCAAACGCAGTGGCGGCAAGGGGGATGGCTGGTGGGACTGGAAGCCGGAAAAACGCCATCTGGAAGTGCTGTTCACGCTGGGGCAGTTGATGGTGAAGGAGCGACGCAGCTTTCAGCGCGTTTACGATGTGGCAGAACGGGTGATGCCGGACTGGGACGATGTGCGCGACCTGCCCAGCCAGGAAACAGCGCAGCGCGACATGGTGCGCAACAGCTGCCGGGCGCTGGGTGTGGTCAAGGCGGGCTGGGTGGCAGATTACTACCGGCTGCGTCGGGGCAAGTACGATGCTTTGCTACACCAGCTGGCGGATGAGGGGGAGCTGATTCCCGCCCGCATCGAAGGCTGGCAGCACGATGTTTTCGTCCATCACAGCCTGCAGGCCGAGCTGCAACAGGCTGCGGCAGGGAAGCTCAAATCCACTCATACCGCCGCGCTGTCGCCGTTTGACCCGGTAGTATGGGACCGCAAGCGCGCCAGCGAATTGTTCGGCTTCGATTACCGCATTGAATGCTACACCCCGGCCGCCAAGCGCCGCTTTGGCTATTTCGTGCTGCCACTGCTCAACCGTGGCCGGCTGGTGGGGCGCATGGATGCCAAGGCCCACCGTCAGCAGGGCGTGTTTGAAATCAGGAATCTGTACCTGGAACCCGGCATCAGGCCCGCCGCGCAGCTATGTCGCGATCTGGCAGCCATGCTGCACAAACTGGCCGCCTGGCATGGCACGCCACGGCTGGTGTTGCAGCAAGGGCCGGGCGAACTGGCCGCTTATCTTGAAACAAACTAGCCCAGCAGGATTTCGCTGTACTGGATCTGCGGCGTGATATCGGTGTAATTGGCGATATCGCCCTGCAGTTGTTCCGCGATCGGCATGAAAGCACCCAGAAACGACTCCACCGATTCAAACTGCAACTGGCACAGCGCGGTGAAACTGGGGGTACTGCCCGGCTCACTGCCGCTGATGCCCTTCTCCACCCGCATGTCCAGCAAGGCCGGGGCCAGCAGCTTGCTGGCCAGCGGCATGTGCTGTTGCAGGTAGTAGTCGAAATCGAAACGGGCAGTTGCGCTATACGGATAGAGAATGCTGACGTTGATCATGACCATTTCCTTGGTGGTGAGGCCATCAGCATAATCGCATCGCAGCCGGCACTCCAGCCTCAGCCCACCTGTTTGCGGTACTGGATGTAACCCAGGTTTTCCGCCAGCCGGTCGTACAGTTGGCGCGCCGTGGCATTGCTTTCATGGGTGAGCCAGTACACCCGGCTGCAGCCGGCATCTGCCGCATAGGCATACACCTGCTCGATCAGCGCCCGCCCGGCCCCCGTGCCGCGCACATCAGGCTGTACATACAAATCCTGCAGATAACAGTAATTGCCCGGCGTCCAGCTACTGCGATGCAATACCGTATGCACCAGGCCCACCGCGCGCTCACCCTGCCAGGCCAGCCAGGCCTGCATCGGTTCGGCCGCATCGAGAAAGCGCTGCCAGGTAATGGCGGTATCTGCTTTGCTCTGGCTGCTGTGATAAAAATCCAGATAGCCCTGCCACAAGGGTAGCCAGGCAGCAAAATCGTCGGCGGCAAGCGGGCGGATGGAAACGGCTTGGGTCATGGCACTCTCCTGTGGATAAGCCTTTATGCTGCACGGCTTATGGCTCCTTGAGCAGAGCCAGTGAACACAAGATGGATGGAACCACTTTGCAAAGTGGCGAGCTGCTTATCCACAGCAAGATGCAGAGCTGTCATTTATCCACAGTCAGCCTTGATTCATCAATACATTGAAATTAAAAGGATTTGATTCTGCACACCAGCAAGTCCAGCAATCGCGACTCTTTCTTGCAATCCAGATTCAACACCAGCAGCAGGCTGCGCGCATCGTCGATGGTTGTGGATAAAACCCGGACACAAAAAACGGCAGCCGCAGCTGCCGTTTTTTCCAGACCTGTGGATAAGTCAGGTGATGAACAGGATCAGATCTTGTCGTACAGCTTGGCTCCCCCCTTCACAAACTCCACCGACTTCACTTCCATGCCCTTCTGCAGCGCGGCTTCATCGCTGATGCCCTGCTGGGCGGCGAATTCGCGCACGTCCTGGGTAATTTTCATGCTGCAGAAATGCGGGCCGCACATGGAACAGAAGTGCGCCACCTTGGCACTGTCCTTGGGCAGGGTTTCGTCATGGAAGCTGCGCGCCTTGTCCGGGTCCAGGCCCAGATTGAACTGGTCTTCCCAGCGGAATTCGAAACGCGCCTTGGACAGGGCGTTATCGCGAATCTGCGCGCCGGGGTGGCCCTTGGCCAGGTCGGCGGCATGGGCGGCCAGCTTGTAGGTGATGATGCCTTCCTTGACGTCATCCTTGTTGGGCAGGCCCAGATGTTCCTTCTGGGTGACGTAGCACAGCATGGCAGTGCCATACCAGCCGATCTGCGCTGCGCCAATGGCGGAAGTGATGTGGTCGTAACCCGGAGCGATGTCGGTGGTCAGCGGGCCCAGGGTGTAGAACGGCGCTTCGTGGCACCACTCCAGTTCCTTGTCCATGTTTTCCTTGATCAGCTGCATCGGCACATGGCCGGGGCCTTCAATCATCACCTGCACATCGTGTTTCCAGGCAAGCTGCGTCAGCTCGCCCAGGGTTTTCAGTTCACCCAGCTGGGCGGCATCGTTGGCATCCCACACGCTGCCCGGACGCAGGCCGTCGCCCAGGCTGAAGGCCACGTCGTAGGCCTTCATGATTTCGCAAATCTCTTCGAAATGGGTGTACAGGAAGTTTTCCTGGTGATGCGCCAGACACCACTTGGCCATGATGGAACCACCGCGCGACACGATGCCGGTCATGCGGTTGGCAGTCAGCGGCACATAGCGCAGCAGCACACCGGCGTGGATGGTGAAGTAGTCCACCCCCTGCTCGGCCTGCTCGATCAGCGTGTCCTTGAAGATTTCCCAAGTCAGGTCTTCGGCCTTGCCATTCACCTTTTCCAGCGCCTGGTAGATGGGCACCGTGCCGATGGGTACCGGCGAGTTGCGCAGAATCCACTCGCGGGTTTCATGGATGTTCTTGCCGGTGGACAAATCCATGATGGTGTCGGCACCCCAGCGGATGCCCCAGGTCATTTTGTCCACTTCTTCGGAAATGGACGACGTTACCGCGCTATTGCCGATATTGCCGTTGATTTTCACCAGGAAGTTACGGCCGATGATCATCGGCTCGGATTCCGGGTGGTTGATGTTACACGGAATGATGGCGCGGCCAGAGGCCACTTCCTGGCGCACGAATTCCGGGGTGATTTCTTCCGGCAGTGCAGCGCCATAGCTGTGACCGGCATGCTGACGGGTCATCAGTTCCAGCAGTTTGGCGTTCTTGCCACCTGCCGCTTGCAGGCTCTCGATATAGGCCTTGCGGTTCAGGCTTTCGCGGATGGCAACGTATTCCATTTCCGGGGTGATGATGCCCTGGCGCGCATAGTGCATCTGGCTGACATTCTTGCCCGGCAAAGCGCGACGCGGCTTGCGTGTCAGGTTGAAGCGCAGGTCGTCCAGCTTGCTGTCGGCCTCGCGGGCACGGCCATATTCACTGGACAGGCCGGCCAACTGCTCGGTGTCGGCTCGTTCGGCAATCCAGGCAGCGCGCAAGGCAGGCAGGCCGCTCTGGATGTCGATCTTGGCGGCCGGGTCGGAATAAATACCGCTGGTGTCATACACATAAATGGGCGGGTTTTGCTCGCCACCAAACTGGGTGGGAGTGTCGCTCTGGCTGATTTCGCGCATCGGCACGCGGATGTCGTCACGGCTGCCTTGCACGTAAATCTTGCGGGAATTGGGCAGCGGCTGGATGGCGGCAGTATCTACCGTCATCGCTTCGTTGAGTTTGGTGGGCGCGTTCATCGGGTTTCCTCCATGCGATGAAACGGCGCAAGGAGCGAAATCCGGCAAGACCGGCTGCAAGGAAGGGGTGAAAACCAAGCAGATGACGCTTCCCTACGCCGGGATTAACCGGGTCAGGTTCCAAGGGTATTTCTCACCCATGCAACATGAAGCGGCAACATTCCACAATCAGACTGGATATGGACACCACAACACAGCGCACAGGACCCCTAGCGATGCTGTGAAGGTAAGGTAAATGTGGGATAATCGCAAGTTATCGTCATGACACGCTGTCCGGGCGGCCGGTTTTTCGGGATACCGATTGACTGCTGCTGGCAGCCAGCCCTTCGGAGTAAGCTGATGGATTTTGAAAATGCCCGTTTCAACATGGTCGAGCAGCAGATTCGTCCGTGGGACGTACTTGACCCCAAGATTCTGGACCTGCTGTTTCACGTGAAACGCGAAGATTTCGTCGCTGCCGACAAGCGCCAGCTGGCCTTTGTCGACACCGAACTGCCGCTGCCCAATGGCGGCAAGATGCTGCAACCGAAGCTGGAAGCACGTCTGGCACAGGATGTCGCCGTACAGCCGCAAGACAAGATTCTGGAAGTCGGCACCGGCGCCGGTTACCTGACCGCCCTGCTGGCCAAGCTGGGCCGCCACGTATATAGCGTCGAGATTAATGCCACCACCCGCGAAGCGGCTGCCGCCAACCTGAAAAAAGCCGGCATCGGCAATGTCACCCTGGTGGAAGGCAACGGCCTGGATGGCCTGAAGGAACAAGCCCCGTTCGACGTGATCGTGGTGGGTGGTTCGCTGCCGGTGGTGCCGGAAACCCTGAAAGCCCAGCTGGCTGTAGGTGGCCGCATGATTGTGGTGGTGGGTGACCTGCCGGCCATGAGCTGCAAGCTGATCAAGCGCGTCAGCGAGTCCGCTTTCAGCGAAACCAATCTGTTCGAAACCTGTATTTCCCGTCTGGCCAAGGCTGAAGCCATCGAGCCGGAACGTTTCGTATTCTGATGATTCGCGAGATCTCCGCCCGCGACCTGGCCGCCTGGCGCGCCGACAGCACGGCAGCACAGCCGTTGTTGCTGGACGTGCGCGAGGACTGGGAAGTGCAGCTGGCCAGCATTGCCGGTTCGCTGCACATCCCGATGAACCTGATTCCGCTGCGCATGAGCGAACTGCCGGATGACCAGCCGATTGTCACCGTCTGCCATCATGGCGTACGCAGCTTCCAGGTTGGCCTGTATCTGGCCAATGCCGGTTTCGAACAGGTGCTGAGCCTGCAAGGTGGCGTGGAAGCCTGGGCCAATGATGTAGACCCGGGCATGGCGCATTACTGAGCCGGACAGTCCGGTACAGACAGCAGCAACAGATCGCAGCACAAGCAAGCCATTCCTGCCAGCGGGAATGGCTTTTGTTTTGGAACCGTCCCCTGTTTGCCCCATCCAAACCGGCAATCAATCGACAAAATGGAATCCGTTTTGAGTCAGCAATCCCTCCCCTATCTTGCTCCGGCCCTGGCCCCGGTACACCCGGCCTGGGAAGCGGTCCTCAATACGCCGGACATCTTTGCCCGCCTGCGCCAGATCGACCAGCAACTGCAACAACAAGCCAGTCAGGGCAAAACGCTGTTTCCGCCGCAGCCGCTCATTTTCAACAGCCTGCGCACCATGGCGCCGGCTGACATCAAGGTGGTGATTCTGGGGCAGGACCCTTACCACGGAGCAGGAGAAGCGATGGGCCTGTCCTTTTCGGTTCCGCCCGGCGTGCGTATTCCGCCCAGCCTGCGCAATATTTACAAGGAACTGGTGGCAGACCTGGGTGGTGGCATGCCGGCCAGTGGCGACCTGACACACTGGGCCGAACAGGGGGTGTTATTGCTCAACAGCCTGCTGACCGTGGAAATGGACAAGGCAGGCAGCCATGGCAAGCTGGGCTGGCAGGCCATCACCGACGCGCTGATTGATGCGGTCAACCAGCAAAACCCCGGCTGTGTATTCTTGCTATGGGGCAACTGGGCACAGACCAAGGCCGAGCGGATTGATACCGGCCGCCACCTGGTACTGACTGCAGCGCATCCCTCGCCGCTATCCGCCAGCCGCGGCTTTCACGGCTGTCGGCATTTCTCGCAGGTAAATGCCTGGCTGGCCGCCCATGGCCGCGACACCATCCGCTGGATGCCCGTCAGCAGCCAGAACAGCCTGTTCTGATACGGAATTGCTGCAGGGTTGCCCAGCACAACCTTGCAGCGCAAAACCCGGCTTTTCAGCCAGTCAGCATTGCCCTAAGCTAGCAAGGGTCATCTTCCTCCCCGCCGCCCATCGTGGATATTTTCTTTCTGTTTGTATTGATTGTGCTGAATGGCGCATTTGCCATGTCTGAAATTGCGATTGTTTCTTCGCGCAAGATCCGCCTGCAGCAATGGGCAGAAGAAGGCCGCCGCGGGGCGCGCTCGGCACTGCGTCTGGCAGAGGAACCCACCCGTTTCCTGTCAACGGTGCAGATCGGTATCACCAGCATCAGCATTTTCTCCGGCGTGTACGGTGAAGCGGCGCTGTCCGAACATTTGCAGGACTGGCTGGAGATGAACCTGCCACAGCTGCATGCCTATAACAAGCCGCTGTCCGTGGCACTGATGGTGGCCGCCATCACCGCCTTGTCGCTGGTGTTTGGCGAGCTGGTACCCAAGCGGCTGGCCATGCTGAACCCGGAAGGCATCGCCAGCACCCTGGCCCCTCCCATGCTGCTGCTCTCGCGCCTGGCCGCCCCGCTGGTGCGCCTGCTGTCACGGCTGACCGACACCCTGCTGCGACTGATCGGCGCGCGCAAGAGCAATGAACCCTCCATTACCGAAGAAGAAATCCGGGTGCTGATGGAACAGGGCGCGGACGAAGGCATTTTCGACCGTGCCGAGCAGGAGTTGGTGGAAAACATCTTCCGGCTGGACGATCGCAAGGTAGCCGCGGTGATGACCCCGCGCAAGGACATCGTTTCCATTGATATCGAAGACCAGCAACACGACAACCGCCAGTTGCTGATATCGCACGCTTACAGCCATTTCCCGGTGTGCAAGGGCGGCATGGAACATGTGCTGGGCATTCTGGACACCAAACGCATGCTGGACCGGGTACTGGCCGGGCAAAGCGTGGATTTCATTGCCGACCTGCAAATACCGCTCTACGTTCCGGCCACGGTAACGCTGATGCAACTGATGGAACAGTTCCGTCTGGCACACACCCATCTGGCACTGGTGGTGGACGAATACGGCGAACTGGAAGGCCTGGTCACCATGAATGATGTGCTGGAAACGGTGGTAGGCGATTTGCCCTCCATCCATGCCGATGGCGAAGACGACGAGATCGTGCGGCGCGAGGATGGCAGCTATCTGGTGGACGGCATGGTGACGCTGGACAGCTTCCGCCAGTATTTTGAGGTCGAGCAGTCACTGCCGGGAGAAGACACCGGCAATATCCACACGCTGGGCGGCGTGATGATGTTCCAGCTGGGCCGGGTGCCATCAGCGGCAGACCGCTTCGACTGGCAAGGCTTCAGTTTTGAAGTGATGGACATGGACAAGACCCGGGTGGACAAAATCCTCGTCAGCCGGCTGCCCTCCAGCCGCCTGGAACAAAACGATAACTGAGAAAGTGAAAAACCGCCCAAGGGCGGTTTTTTATTGACCGGGCTGCGGTTCCAGACGCTTGCGGCAGCGCTCGGTCCACAAGAACAACAGCGGATTGAGCAGAATGGACAGAATGGCACCGGCCAGAATCAGCGAATGACTGTGTTCGTTCATCAGACCCAGCGCAATACCCAGCCCGGCCAGAATGAAAGAAAACTCGCCAATCTGCGCCAGACTGGCAGCAATGGTCAATGCGGTAGCCGGGCTGCGGCCAAACAGCCGCACAATGCCGTACGCGCCCAGCGATTTGCCCACCACGATGATCAGCAGTGTTCCCAGCACTTCCCAGAAGTTATGCAGCAACACCGACGGGTTGAGCAGCATGCCGACAGAAACAAAAAACAGCACGGAAAAAGCGTCGCGCAGCGGCAGAGATTCTTCGGCCGCACGGTGGCTCAGTGGCGATTCGGCCAGCACCATGCCGGCAAAGAATGCGCCCAGCGCAAACGACACATCAAACAGCAAGGATGCGCCGTAGGCCACACCCAGTGCGGTGGACAACACGGCGAGGCGAAACAGTTCGCGGCTGCCGGTGTAGACAATGCGCTCCAGCATCCATGGCAAAAAACGTCGGCCAAACACCAGCATCAGCGCGACAAAAGCCGCCACCTTGCCCAGCGTCAGCAGGATGGTCCACAGCACCGCGCTGCCGCTGATCACCACCTCCGCGCCCTTGCCACCCAGCACACCGGCAAAGATGGGCAGCAACACCAGCGTCAGCACCATCACCAGGTCTTCCACCACCAGCCAGCCAATGGCGATCTTGCCATCGTCAGTCTGTTCCAGATTCTTTTCCTGCAAGGCCTTGAGCAATACCACCGTGCTGGCGGTGGACAGTGCCAGGCCAAACACCACGCCCTCGCCCACAGGCCAGCCCAATAGCTGCGACATGCCAAGCCCCAGCACGGTGGCCAGCAGGATCTGCCCGATGGCACCGGGCAGCGCAATGGTTTTTACCGCCAGCAAGTCTCGGACCGAAAAATGCAAACCCACACCGAACATCAGCAAAATCACGCCCATCTCCGCCAATTGTGGTGCGATCTGGCTGTCCGCAGTAAAACCCGGGGTGAACGGACCGGCCACGATGCCGGCACACAGATAGCCGATCAGCGGCGGCAAACGCAGGCGGAAGGCCAGCGTGCCCAGCATGAAGGCAAATACCAGACTGCCGACAATGGTGGCAATCAGGGGTGAATGATGAAGCATGGCTCAGCCCTCCATTCCAGTTTCAATGCATGACAGATTGCCGGAATATCGATGTAGTTCCACTTAATATCAAAATTTCAGCAAAATATAAAAATTAACTTATTTTGCATAAAATTTCCTGCTGGCAGTTTGCCTACCAATCCGCGCTTATCCTTGTGAATTCATCCACTTGTAGCGGATTTTCCAGCATGGAATGGCCCTGGTAAAAAACAAGCAGCATGCAGTCATGCGGACATGTCATCCTGCCTTGTCCAGCCCCATTCTGCCCCTGTCATTGCATGCGCTGCGGTTTGCAGCACCCGGGCGGAAGCGTATGCTCCGAGCACTTGCAATCCCCTTCAATCCCCATTTTTCCAGCCCCGGAGCCTGCATGCGTTGCCCTGCCGCGTTGATGTTGTTGCCCGCCCTGCTTTGCTGCCAGTCGGTATTTGCCGACGAGCCCGTACACAGCATGACACTGAGCCTGGACGGCAATCTGTACCAGACGGATGCAGGCACCGGCAGCAAGCTGCAACCCTCACTGTCGCTACGCCACGATACCGCCTATGGCAGCCTGTTCGTGCAACAAGGTGAAGCCGGACTAGGCCTGCCCGCGCCGGGCGGCTGGATGACGCTGGCAGCCGCCAATGAAAGCCAGTGGGAGCTGGGGGCCAACTCCAGCCACTGGATGGGCGTGCTGCGCTATGGCGTGGATCTGCCGCAGGATGGCTCGGTGTCCATCGGCTATGCCAACAGGCTGGGCAATAGCAGTCCGGGCAAGATGCTGCTGATGAATCTGGATCTCACCCTGGGCAACTGGCGCAACCAGCGCATCAGCCTGCTGGGCTGGGCCAGCCTGGCCAACACACAACGGGCACAAAGCCTGGGGCACCAGGCCATTGGTGGTGGCTGGCATCTGGAACAAAGCAATCTGCTGCTGATGCTGAACCACCCGTTCAACCCGCGCTGGTCGCTGGATGTGGGTGCAGGTTCACGCTGGATGGCAGATCAACAGGCCAGCCACAGCGCGGGCTGGCAAGCGGTACTCGGCATCAACTGCAAGTTGTACTGAGCACGGCTCGCAATATGGCGTCAGCGGGGTTACAAGCGCCTGCCACACACCGTACTCATGCGCGAGCCGCTCCAGCGTCGTTCCGGGTCGGCAAAACTCTCCAGTTCCTGTAAACCCGCCTTCTGCATCATGCCGGCCGAGCCGGCATTTTGCTGATGCCTGTCCGCACACAGCCAGCGACAGCCTTGCTGGCGCAATACCTCGCATACCATCAGCAACAAACGGCTGCCCAGGCCTTGTCCTGCCGCCTCACGGCTTACCACTGCTTCAATCAGAAAAGCAGCCTCGCTGGCTGCGATGTCAGCCGGACGATGTGCCGGGTAGGCATCAGAACGGTCAAACAGCATCACCGCCAGCAACTGGCCCTGCTCTTCTGCCAGCAAGCCTTGCACGGTTCCGCTGGCCAGGCCGGACAGTGTCTGTTCCACCCCTTGTTGCGGCAGGTAGTTCCAGTCATTCGGGCCATGGCTCATGATCAATTGCAGTAATGCAGCCTGATCGGCAGGCTGTGCCGCACGAATTTCCATGCTTTTCCCCTCTTCGCTGTCCCGCCTCATGCCAAACACTGCTTTAAACGGCCAGAAACGGCGTTTACCGGCTTGCAGTGCTTTTCAGCAGTCAGCGTTGGTCAGAGCGCTCAGAACGGCTTAAAACCGTGTTGTTGTCCAGGCACGGCCCATGTGAAGCATGGTTACACTCTGGTTTGCATTTCGTTTGCTACTGCGACAAGCGGGTATTGGCCACGATTCAGTCTTTTTTGCCCAGCCGGTGCAGCTCATTGAGCTTGGCGTATTTGATATAGCTGTTGAAGCAACCAATGCTGATGTGGACAAGTCCGGGCAAACCGTCCAGAAAACCACGGCGTACCAGGTAAAACTTGGTAAAGCGCAACAGCGGGCTGAACACCAGCTTGCTCCATCCCGCCTTTTTCCCGCGTTTATACAGCATTTCGGCTTGCAAACTGGTGTAGCGATTCTGCTTGGCAAGGTAAAGCGCAATGTCCTCGCCGGATTCATGCATCAGGTCGCCGGACAGTTTTTCCACAGTGCCATCGCACTGCACGTACTCATGCACCACATCATCCGACCAGCGTGCCTGGCGTCGGTCAAACAGCCGCAAGCTCCAGTCCGGATAACCTTCTCCATGCTTCAGAAAACGACCCATGAAACGGTTGCTGCGGGCAAAACGGTAGGCAGCTGCCTGTGGATTGTTCAGTATCTGTTTGATTTGATTGGTCAATTCTGCTGATGGCCATTCGTCTGCATCCAGACACAATACCCAGTCATGACTGGCAGTCTGTACGGCAAATTGCTTCTGCGGACCAAATCCCAGCCAGTCCTGGTGGATAACTTTTGCCTTATAGGCAGAAGCTATCGCCACGGTTTCATCTGTACTGCCTGAATCCACCACCACGATTTCGTCTGCCCATTGCACGCTGGCCAGTGTTTTTTCCAGTTGTGCAGCTGCATTTTTGGTGATGAGTACAACGCTGAGCGGCTCTCGCATCTTTTCTTGTTATTCCCATATGTATATGGAAGAAACTGGTAGAAGAAGGTCATTTGTTGTGGATAACCTTGTTTTTACCAGTCTGTTCAATGATTTAGGCTACTGCAAAAGGTGTTGAACAGCGCATTGTGCTGTCCATGACGGTTTGTGGATAACTTGTCGTCCAGTGTGAAAACCCGGTTTATCCACATGCTGTCAGTCGCATGCCCATGCCACCCTGTGAGCAGGCATTTTTGTGCTGCTTCCCTTATTTATCTTAAACCGAATTTTATTATGAAGAGACTAATGAGAGGAGAACGTTTCTGTTGATAACCCTGAAAAACTCATGTTCTGTCAGTAGTTTGCCTTGTTGATGGCACTGGGATTAATCAGGCGGACGGGCAGGTGGCTGATTGTGGATAAATCAGCACATTTTTATTCACAGGCGTTTATCCACAATACTTGCCTGTGGATTCAGCCAGCTTAATCACAACGGTTTGGCGCAAGCTTCGGTTACAATGCGCGCCATGATGAACGTACTGATCGTGCGTACCTCGTCGATGGGCGACCTTATCCACACCTGGCCTGCCATTACCGAGCTGAAAACGCACTACCCCAACCTTCGCATCAGCTGGCTGGCTGAAGAAAACTTTGCCGACATCCCGCGTTTGCACCCGGCGGTGGAGCAGGTTATTCCCATGGCATGGCGTCGCTGGCGCAAGCGCCTGTTTGCGGCGGAAACCCGGGCGGAAATGAAGGCGGTTTATCAACAGCTGCAAGCCACACAGTGGGATCTGGTGGTGGATTGCCAGGGCCTGTTGAAAAGTGCCATTCCAGCCAAGTTCAGCCGTGGCCCGCTGGCGGGTTACGACCGGCACAGCATTCGCGAACCGCTGGCCTGCCTGTTGTACGACAAGACCCACCGGGTGGACTGGTCCTTGTCTGCGGTGGAACGCTGCCGTTTGCTGCTGGCCAAGGTGTTTGGCTACCAGCCGGAAGGCAGCCCGCGTTTTGGCGTACCGGCTGCAGCCCGTCCTGACTGGTTGCCGCAAGGCGAATACGCGGTGCTGCTGCATGCCACCAGCCGTGCATCCAAGGAATGGCCGGAACAACACTGGATTGCGCTGGGTGAAAAACTTGCAGCACGACATGGCCTGCAGCTGATCATCCCCTGGGGTAATACCGCCGAGCTGCAAAGGGCTGAGCGGCTGGCCGCGGCCATGCCGCAGGCAGTGGTGGCACCACGCATGAACCTGATCGAAGCCTGTGGCTTGCTCGGCCATGCCTGCGCTGTCATCGGCGTGGATACCGGCCTGTGCCATCTGGCCAATGCGCTGAATGTGCCGCTGGTAGCCATTTATACCGATACCGACCCAAGCAAGACCGGGGTGGTGGAAACCGCCTGGGCGACCAATCTGGGCAATATCGGTCAGTGCCCGACGGTGGAAGCGGTGTATCAGGCATTGCTGGCACGCAAGGACATGGCATGAACTGGCGGCGCGGGCTGTATTCCATGCTGTGGTGGGCTGCCACGCCGCTGATTCGCCGTTATCTGAAAAAACGCGCACGCAAGGCACCGGCCTATCTGCAGCACTGGGACGAACGCTTTGGCGAGGCTCGCCAGCCTCAAGCTACCGGGGCGATCTGGATTCACGCGGTATCGGTGGGCGAAACCCGTGCCGCCCTGCCGCTGATCCAGGCCATTCGCCAGCACTGGCCGGATGCGCCGCTGCTGCTCACCCAGATGACCCCCACCGGTCGCGATACCGCCTGCCAGCTCTACCCCGATGCCGAAGTGCGTTATCTGCCCTACGACTATCCCGCTGCGGTGCGCGATTTTCTGGCCGTGTGGCAGCCACGCTTTGGCGTGCTGATGGAAACCGAGCTATGGCCCAATCTGCTGCATGCGGCGCGCCAGCAAGGCGTGCCGGTTTTCCTGGCCAATGCGCGGCTGTCAGAAAAATCGCTGCGCGGTTATCGCCGCATTCAGGGGCTGATTGGCCCGGCCCTGCGCAGTTTGACCGCCATTGCTGCACAAAGCCCGCAAGATGCCGAACGTTTGCAGCAATTGGCCGCTGTTTTCCCGCAAGTCTGTGGCAATACCAAGTACGATTTCACCCCACCCGCCGCCATGGCGGAACTGGCCGCACATTTTCGCCAGCGTATAGGCAACCGTCCGGTATTCATTTGCGCCAGTACGCGCGATGGCGAGGAACAGCTGATCCTGCAGGCCTGGCAACAGGCCGAGGTGGGCAATACCCTGCTGCTGCTGGTGCCGCGTCACCCGGAACGCTTCGACAGCGTGGCCACGCTGGCACAGGACATGGGCTTTGCCGTGCAGCGGCGCAGTGACAACAGCAAGATTGCTGCCGCTACCCGCGTGTGGCTGGGCGACAGCATGGGCGAGCTGTTTGCCTACTATGGCTGTGCCGATGTGGCTTTTGTCGGTGGCAGCCTGCTGCCGCTGGGTGGTCAGAACCTGATCGAGCCGGCCAGCCTGGGCCTGCCGGTCTTGTTTGGCCCATCCATGTTCAATTTTGCCCAGGCCAGTGAATTGGCGCTGGAGGCTGGCGCTGCCTGGCAAGTGGCAGATGCTGCGGCCCTGGTGCAGCAGGTGCTGGGCTTGTTGCAGGACGATGCCCGCCGTCAGCAGATGCACAGCGCTGCGCTGGCGTTTACCGCGGCGCACCGTGGTGCCAGCCAGCGCATTGTCCAGTTACTGCAGGCGCATCTGCCTGCCTGAAACAGCGGCCCGGCCATGGGCCGCTGTTGCCTGCCCGCCACGGCGGGCCAGCCATTTCCTGTCCTGCATCAATTTTTGCCGAATATTGCTTTGCCATTTTTATACGCATGTATAAATTGGCAGCATGAACAGCGAAACAGCTTCTCATCCCACCCGTAGCCTGCTGCTGCAACATGGCTTGCAGCATTTGCGTCAGCATGGCCTGCGCCAGTTGACCGTGCGCGGTATCTGCCAGCAGGCCGGGGTCAATCCCGGTGGTTTTGTCTATCACTTTGGCAACCGCCAGCACTATGTCAGTACCCTGCTGGAGCTGTGGTATGCGCCCTTGTACCGTCAATTGCAGGACAGCCTGCAGCAGCAGGGCGAACCCTTGAGCCGCCTGTCGGCCATGCTGCTGCAACTGGTGGCTTTTGCCAACGCCGAGGGCGGGGTGATCAGCCAGTTGCTGCTGGATGCCGGCGCGGGCGAGGTGGCCGCGGTGGAATTCATCCGCAATCTGGCGCCGCGTCATCCACAGTTGTTATTGCAATGCCTGAGCGAGGCGCAACAGGCTGGTCAGCTGTGTCAGGCACCGCCCTTGCACCAGCTGATGTATCTGATGTCGGCATTGGGTTTTCCGGTGTTGTTGCAACAGCTGAGCAGCGGCAAGCACATCCTGCCCACGCTGCTGGAGCAGGGTTTGGCCAGCTATGCGCTGGAACCGGAACATTTGCAGCAAAGATTGCACTGGGCCCTGAAAGGCCTCAGTGCCAGGGAGCTGGCGCAATGAACAAGAAACGCATGGTGGCAGGGCTGCTGGTGTTGGGGCTGCTGGCCGCAGGCATCTGGCACTGGCAGCAGGGCAAGGATGGTGCTGAGCTGGTGCTGTCCGGCAATGTGGATATCCGCGAAGTGAATTTGTCTTTTCGCGTGGGTGGCCGCCTGCAGCAAGTACTGGTGGACGAAGGCGCAACGGTGAAGGCCGGGCAGATACTGG
>NZ_JAELUD010000267.1:0-300 GCF_016429185.1 Aquitalea sp. ASV11 | reverse complement strand
CCCCCCCCCCCCCCCCCCCCCCCCCCCCCCCCCCCCCCCCCCCCCCCCCCCCCCCCCCCCCCCCCCCCCCCCCCCCCCCCCCCCCCCCCCCCCCCCCCCCCCCCCCCCCCCCCCCCCCCCACCCCACCACATCTTACTGTTCGTCGGCAGCGTCAGATGTGTATAAGAGACAGGCATCATCCAGCTGGCCGCGTTCGGCATGGGCCACCACCAGCAGGCGCTGGCTGAACGGCCCAGTGCTGCGCAGCGGCTTGTGGGCCGGACCGTGAGCCAGCATGGCGGCATCGCGGCTGCCGCTGT
>NZ_JAELUD010000266.1:0-301 GCF_016429185.1 Aquitalea sp. ASV11 | reverse complement strand
CCCCCCCCCCCCCCCCCCCCCCCCCCCCCCCCCCCCCCCCCCCCCCCCCCCCCCCCCCCCCCCCCCCCCCCCCCCCCCCCCCCCCCCCCCCCCCCCCCCCCACCCCCCCCCCCCCCCCCCCCCCCCCACCACATCTTACTGTTCGTCGGCAGCGTCAGATGTGTATAAGAGACAGGTTCTACCCCGCTGCTGGTGGCCGAAGGCAATCGTGCGCTGGGGGTGATCGAGCTGAAAGACATCGTCAAGGGCGGCATCAAGGAGCGCTTTGCCGAGCTGCGCCAGATGGGCATCAAGACCATCA
>NZ_JAELUD010000265.1:0-301 GCF_016429185.1 Aquitalea sp. ASV11 | reverse complement strand
CATCGGTGCGGCCACCGGCCTGCAAACCGACACCCAGGCGCGGGTACTGGGCCGCGACGGCCAGCCCATTGCCGGCCTGTATGCGGTGGGCAATGACATGCATTCCATCATGGGCGGGGTGTATACCTGTCTCTTATACACATCTGACGCTGCCGACGAACAGTAAGATGTGGTGGGGGGGGGGGGGGGGGGGGGGGGGGGAGGGGGGGGGGGGGGGGGGGGGGGGGGGGGGGGGGGGGGGGGGGGGGGGGGGGGGGGGGGGGGGGGGGGGGGGGGGGGGGGGGGGGGGGGGGGGGGGGGG
>NZ_JAELUD010000264.1:0-301 GCF_016429185.1 Aquitalea sp. ASV11 | reverse complement strand
CCCCCCCCCCCCCCCCCCCCCCCCCCCCCCCCCCCCCCCCCCCCCCCCCCCCCCCCCCCCCCCCCCCCCCCCCCCCCCCCCCCCCCCCCCCCCCCCCCCTCCCCCCCCCCCCCCCCCCCCCACACCCACACATCTTACTGTTCGTCGGCAGCGTCAGATGTGTATAAGAGACAGGTATGAGCGTGACAGTCAGAGGATAAATTGCGATGCATCAACCGGGCTACGCTGAAACTTGCGTAGATGCGTCATGCAATTTCGCGCATCTTCAGGGCTTCCACGATATCCACTGCCACGATGCGGC
>NZ_JAELUD010000263.1:0-301 GCF_016429185.1 Aquitalea sp. ASV11 | reverse complement strand
CCCCCCCCCCCCCCCCCCCCCCCCCCCCCCCCCCCCCCCCCCCCCCCCCCCCCCCCCCCCCCCCCCCCCCCCCCCCCCCCCCCCCCCCCCCCCCCCCCTCCCCCCCCCCCCCCCCCCCCCCACCCCCCCACATCTTACTGTTCGTCGGCAGCGTCAGATGTGTATAAGAGACAGGGATACCATCGTGGCCGGCAATATCGGCCTGGCGGTACTGGAAGCCCTGCTGGAACGCGAACAATCCGGCAAGCAGCCGGACGTGTGGGTGCTGGAGCTGTCCAGCTTCCAGCTGGAAACCACATAC
>NZ_JAELUD010000262.1:0-301 GCF_016429185.1 Aquitalea sp. ASV11 | reverse complement strand
CCCCCCCCCCCCCCCCCCCCCCCCCCCCCCCCCCCCCCCCCCCCCCCCCCCCCCCCCCCCCCCCCCCCCCCCCCCCCCCCCCCCCCCCCCCCCCCCCCCCCCCCCCACCCCCCCCCCCCCCCCCCACACCCCCACATCTTACTGTTCGTCGGCAGCGTCAGATGTGTATAAGAGACAGGTATTCCAGCTGTTTCGACGCCAACGGCGGTGTATTCGAAACCCTGCTGGGTGAAGAAGACGCGGTGATTTCCGACGAGCTGAACCACGCCTCCATCATTGATGGCGTGCGCCTGTGCAAGGC
>NZ_JAELUD010000261.1:0-301 GCF_016429185.1 Aquitalea sp. ASV11 | reverse complement strand
TGGCCATGGGTGCCGAACAAGAGATCGCACTTGCTGCCTACGGCCTCGCGAATTCTGCGGCAGAACAATTCGCACTGGTCCATCACCTCCAGTGACAGGTGGTGGCCGGAATACACGGTATAAGGCCTGTCTCTTATACACATCTCCGAGCCCACGAGACGAACGCAATAATCGCGTATGCCGTCTGCTGCTTGAAAAGGGGGGGGGGGGGGGGGGGGGGGGGGGGGGGGGGGGGGGGGGGGGGGGGGGGGGGGGGGGGGGGGGGGGGGGGGGGGGGGGGGGGGGGGGGGGGGGGGGGGGG
>NZ_JAELUD010000260.1:0-301 GCF_016429185.1 Aquitalea sp. ASV11 | reverse complement strand
TTGTCCGGCCTGCGCCCGAACCAGATTGCCAGCGCCTCCAGCCTGTCCAACTTCCTGCGCATTCTGGCCGGCAGTATCGGTACCTCCATCACCACCACGCTGTGGGACCGACGCGAAGCCCTGCACCTGTCTCTTATACACATCTCCGAGCCCACGAGACGAACGCAATAATCGCGTATGCCGTCTTCTGCTTGACAAGGGGGGGGGGGGGGGGGGGGGGGGGGGGGGGGGGGGGGGGGGGGGGGGGGGGGGGGGGGGGGGGGGGGGGGGGGGGGGGGGGGGGGGGGGGGGGGGGGGGGGG
>NZ_JAELUD010000028.1:0-50035 GCF_016429185.1 Aquitalea sp. ASV11 | reverse complement strand
CCATATTTGCGCGGCACGGTAATGCCCCACAGCCCGCTCTGGCTGTAGCCTTCCAGCTCGGCCCAGGGCAGGATGCGCTCGCTGTCGCGCCGGGCGGCGTCGCGGGCAAATTCGCTAGCCCAGTGGCGGGCCAGTTCCAGCGCTTCTTCATCGCTGGTGATTCGGTGGGCCGCCTGCGGCTTGGCCTGCTGGCCCTGCACCGGGCGCACTGCAGCCAGTTCACTCATGCTGCTCTCCTTTCAATTCCATTGATGACGTGCCGGAAACACACCGTTCAGGCTGTAATTGCCAATGGCGTGGTACTTCCAGCGCACCGGGTCGTGCAGGGTGTGCACGCGGGCATTGCGCCAGTGACGGTCCAGCTGGTGGCGCGCACGGGTGGCGGCTGAACCGGCCAGCTCGAACAGCTTTTCACTGGCTTGCAGGGCAATTTCGGTGGTCAGCACCTTGGCTTCAGCCACGGCAATGGACGCCTCGGCGCTGATGGCATCCGTCACCTCGACCGTGCGCAGGCGGTCCAGCGTACGTGCGGCATCGTCCAGTACTTCCAGTGCGGCATGCAGGTCGATCTGCAAGCGCGCCACCGCCTGAATCACATACGGGTCGTCGCTGGCACGACTGACGCCGGAATCCAGCCAGGGCCGGGCATGCTCACGCACAAACAAAATGGCGTCGCGCAGTGCCGCTTCGGCAATACCGGCGTCAATACTGGCCTGGATCAGTTGCGAAACCGGCCCGGTGAGATTGGGACGGTCCGCCAGTTGCCATACCGGCAGCAGTTGCGCCTCCTCCACCCGCACCCGCTCAAAGCGCACGCTGCCGCTGGCGGTGGTGCGCTGGCCAAACGAGGACCAGTCGTCAATCACCTCCACGCCCGGTGCATGCCGTGGCACCAGCACCTGTACGGTGAGGCCGGATTCATCGCGAGCGCGGGTGGGAATCCAGTCGGCAAACAAGGCACCGGTGGAGTAAAAACGCTGGCCGCTCAGGTAAAGGCCGTCCGCCTCGCGGCTCAGCCGGGTACTGAGCTGCTGCATGGGCTGCTTGCCCTTTTCCGGCCCGGCATTGCCCAGACGACGCCCGGACAGCACTTCGCTATAGATGAAGCGCAGCTGGGCAGGCGTGGCCAGCAGGGGGAACAGCTCCAGCACGGCAAAGTGGTTTTGCGGAATCTGCCCCAGCGAGGGGTCGGCCGCGCACAGGGTGCGGAACACCCGCGACAGTGTCAGCAGGCTGACGCCAGCACCACCAAATTCGCGCGGCACGGTAATGCCGCCCAGGCCGCTGGCGGAATAGCGCGCCAGCTCGGCCCAGGGCAGGCGGCGCTCGCGGTCGCGCACACCAGCTTCCACGGCAAACTCGGCCGCCAGCTGGCGTGCCACTTCCAGGGCTTCGGCATCGCTGCGGATCAGCGCGGCCTCTTGCAAGAATGCTTGTTGAGTCATGAATGGTTTCCGGCTTATTGACGATGATTGAGACGACGCGCCAGCACGTCACCGGCGGTCTGCACCACGCTGACCAGCACCACCAGGCCGATGAGCACAGACACCATCACCTGGGTATCAAAGCGCTGATAGCCATAGCGGATGGCCACGTCACCCAGGCCACCGGCCCCCACGGCACCAGCCATCGCCGAGGAGCCGATCATCGCCACCAGGGTGATGGTGAGGCCGGAGACAATGCCCGGCAGCGCTTCAGGCAGCAGCACATGCCACAACACATCGCGCTTGCGCCCGCCCATGGCCTGCACTGCTTCAATCAGCCCGCGGTCCACTTCGCGCAGGCTGACTTCGGCAATGCGGGCAAAAAACGGAATACCGGCCACCGACAGCGGCACCACCGCCGCCCACACGCCGATGGTGGTGCCCACCACCAGCCGGGTGAAGGGCAGCAGCACCACCAGCAGAATGATGAAAGGCACCGAGCGGAACACATTCACCACACTGCCCACACCCCGGTTGAGCCAGGGCCGGGCGTACAAATCGCCCGGGCCGGTGGTCACCAGCAGCAAGGCCAGCGTCAGGCCGAAAATGGCGGACACCAGCGCCGACACGCTGACCATTTGCAGGGTCTGCCAGGCGGCAGTCAGATACAGATCAAAAGAATCAGGCATGGTCGACGTACCCCAGGATGCGGATATTGCCGGCCGGAATGGCCAGCTGACGGGCCAGATCGCCCAGCCGGTTGCGTGACTGCGGTGCGCAGGCCAGCACCAGCCTGCCCTGCGCCCTGCCCTGTATGCGTTCCACACCGCCATGCAGCAGGCGGGTGGCCGGCCCCAGGGCTGCCACCAGCGGGCCCAGCGCCGGGTCCTGCCCGCTGACGCCATCCAGCCGCACATCCAGCAGCAGTTCCGACTGAGCACTGGCCGGTTCCTGCACGATGCGCCCGGCCACATCAGCAGGCAGCTCATGATTCAGCGAGGCCAGCAAGGCGCGGGTGGCATCGGCCTGCGGTGCACCAAACACCTGCCATACCGGCCCCAGCTCCACCACCTTGCCCGCTTCCAGCACGGCCACGCGGTCGCACACCTCACGGATGACGGCCATTTCGTGGGTAATCAGCACCACGGTGACCTTGAGTTGACGGTTGATATCGCGCAGCAGCGCCAGAATCGACTGGGTGGTTTCCGGGTCCAGTGCCGAGGTGGCTTCGTCGCACAGCAGCAGTTCCGGCTGATGCACCAGCGCGCGGGCAATGCCCACCCGCTGCTTCTGGCCGCCGGACAAGCGTGACGGATAGACATCGCGCTTGCCCTCCAGCCCCACCAGTTGCAGCAGGCTGTCGACGCGGGCGTCAATCTCGGCCTGCGGCAGCCCGGCTATCTTCAAGGGCAGGCCGATGTTCTGCGCCACCGTGCGCGAGGACAGCAGGTTGAAGTGCTGGAAAATCATGCCGATGCCACGCCGTGCCTGCGCCAGCTGGGCTTCGTTCAGGCCGGACAAATCCTTGCCCGCCACCAGCACCTGGCCGCTGCCAGGTGACTCCAGCCGGTTGATGGTACGCAGCAAGGTGGACTTGCCCGCGCCGCTGCGGCCGATGATGCCGAAAATTTCGCCACGCCGGATGTCAAAGCTCACATCCTGCAAGGCCTGCACGCTGCGGCCGCCAGCCTGGAACTGACGCCCCACCTGCCGGAAGCTCACCAGCGCCTCCCCGGCGGGTTCCGCCTCGCGCTGCCACAAGGCCGGGCCTTGTACTACCTCAGGCCGGATTGCCTCTGCCAAAGCATTCATGCGTCTCTCCCTCACAGCCAGGCCGGGGCGTACAACTTGCCGAACACCTTGTCCAGCGAGGCACGCACCTGCTTTGATTGCTGATAGATGGCAATGAAGCGGCGGATTTGCGCATTGTTCACATCCTGTTTGCGCACCACCCATTGCAGGGCGTAAATCCTGTTTTCCAGCCCGTCAAACAGCAGGGCATTGTCCGGGTTGTCGCCCGCCAGTTTGAGGAAGGACGGGTAGCCTTGCGCCAGATCCACATCATCCAGCGAGCGCGCCAGTTGCGAGGCTTCCAGCTGCACGATCTGCAGCTTGCGCGGATTGGCCACGATGTCCTGGATGGTGGCCTTGTAACCCAGGCCGGGCTTGAGCTTGATCAGCCCGGCTTTTTCCAGCAGCAGCAAGCCACGGCCGCCATTCACCGGGTCACCGGCAATGGCTACCTTGCCGCCCACCGGAATCTGGGCAAAGGATTTCCATTTGTGCGAATACAGGCCGATTTTCATGATGGTGCCGGGGGCAATCGGCACAAAGTCGTAACCGCCCTGCTTCTTGGCGTTTTCCAGAAACGGAATGTGCTGGAAATAATTGACATCGATATCGCCATTGGCCAGTGCGGCATTGGGCGTGTTCCAGTCGGAAAACTCCACCAGCTCCACATTCAGGCCCTGGGCCTTGGCTTCCTTCACCGCGATTTGCAGCGATTCGATTTGCGGGGTGGAGGACACCCCCACCTTGATGCCATTGGGACCGGCCACGGCCAGCGTACTGACAGCCAGCAACAGCGTGGCCAGCACACCGCCCCAGCGTGAAAATTTGATTGTTGATGACTGCATTGCAGACTCCCTGATGGTGGCTGCCGCAAGTGGGTGGGCAGCACATTCAGGGGACAGACTAACCATCCGGCATGCATCAACAAACCAATAAAATCGCCGTTTTATATCTTAAATTCAGATAAATACGGTCAAATGACGACAAAAACCGCCCATGCATACACATGAGCGGCCAACAGCTTCACATGCGTAATCCGGTCAGACGATGGCAGCAGCCTGCTCGAACTCAAGTCGCGGCCCGCGCGGCGGCAAGCCTTCCGTCACGCCATAGCCCAGGTTTACCACCAGCAGGCTGCGCCACTGGCCATCCGGGAAGAAGGCAGCATCCACGGCAGCGGCATCAAACCCGGCCATCGGCCCGGCATCCAGCCCCAGTGCTCGGGCAGCCAGAATCAGGTAGGCCGCTTGCAGGCTGGCATTCAGCCGCGCATGCGGTTCCACCAGTTGCGGCAGGCCATCATAAAAGCCCTTGGCGTCGTAGGCCGGAAACTGCGCAGGCAGATGTTGATGAAAGGCCGGGTCCCAGGCCAGCACCACGGTAAGCGGTGCCGCTGCGGTCTTGTCACGATTGCCGGACGACAATGCAGGCAGCAGTTTTTCCCGCGCCTCGGCACTGTGAATGAACAGGTAACGGCCCGGCTGGCCGTTGAAGGCAGTCGGCCCCCATTTCAGCAAGTCGTACAACTGGCGAATGGTGGCCTCAGTGACCGGTTTGTCCTGGAAGCGGTGATTGGAACGGGCCGCCACAAACAGCTGTTGCAAGGCGGCTTCGGGCAGAATGGCGCTCATGCCTGCTCCTTACGCCAGCGTGGCGATGGATACTTCGGTGGACTTGACGAAGGCAATCACCGGCGAGCCCACTTTCAGTTGCAGCTCGCGTACCGAACGGGTGGTAATCACCGAGGTGACAATGCCGGAGGCGGTTTCCACATCCACTTCGGACAGGACCGGCCCTTCCAGGATTTCCTTGATCACGCCCTTGAACTGGTTGCGGACATTGAGGGATTGAATGCTCATGCTGACTCCTTGATATGCGTGAAAGCTGGCAAGTCATGCGCCTGCCTGACGACTGACACGCTACCAGAGCCGGGACACCTCACTAAGCAAGAAAAACTGCATTGCTTAACAGCAATAATGCGTTAGCACCTTGGTCGCCCCTCATCACCGACAGCGCCGCACTCAGCCGGCAGCAGCGTCCTGCAAACGGGACTGCAACAAGGCGGTCATCCAGTTCATGAATACCTGCACCCGCTGCGGCAGCTGGCGACGGTTGGCATAGATGAAGGAAATCGGCATTGGTGCCGGGCGATAGTCAGGCAGTATTTCCACCAGCTGTCCGCTGGCAAGATAGCTGCGCATGCCCGGCTCGGGAGACTGCACGATGCCAAGGCCCGCCAGGCAGGCTGCGGTGTAGGCCTCGGAATTGTTCACCGTGAGCACACCAGCCATGGCCACATGGCGCAGCATGTCCGGCGCGTCCGGATCGACATACTCAAAGCCGGGGTCACGCCCGCCAAAGTTGTTCAGGTAGTGCACCAACTGGTGCTGCGCCAGATCGGCCGGTGACTGTGGCATGCCGTGTTCGGCGATATAGCGCGGGCTGGCGCAGTTGATCATCCGGTACTGCCCGACCGGCCTGGCAATCAGACTGGAATCCAGCAAGGCTCCCACCCGCAACACACAGTCAAAGCCCTCACGCACCAGGTCCACCCGCCGGTCGGTGCTGCTCAATTCCAGCTGCAAGGCCGGATGCTGGCGTAAAAAATCCGGCAGCTGCGGAATCACCAGCTCGCGCGCAATGGCCAGCGGCATGTCCACCCGCAAGCGGCCGCTGAGCGCGGCAGGCTGTTTGCGAAACATCTGCTGCAATTCGCTCATGTCAGCCAGCAGGTCCTTGCAGCGCTCCAGCACTACCTGCCCGTCCTGCGTCAGTTGCACGCTGCGCGTGGTCCGGTGCAGCAAGCGGGTGCCAAGCTGGTTTTCCAGCTGCTGCACTGCCAGCGAAACCGTTGCTTTGGGCAACCCCAGGCTTTCTGCCGCAGCAGTGAAACCGGAGAGTTCGGCAACGCGGACAAAAACCTGCATGGCGTCGAGTTGATTCATGACTGGCACCTGATTGTTACTAAATACTGGACAGTCTAGCCATAAATTGCATGTTTATCGGCAAATTAATCAGCAATAGACTGCACAGCATCCGGCAGGCAATGCCCCACTCCACCTCTCGCAGGAGAACACCATGCAACAACGCATCGCACTTATCACCGGCGGCAGCCGTGGCCTTGGCAAGAATGCAGCACTCAAGCTTGCCGCCAGGGGCATCGATGTCATCATCACCTACCACACCCGGCAGGACGAAGCCGACGCCCTGGTCCGCCAGCTAGAACAACTGGGCCGTCGCGCTGCGGCGCTGCAGCTGGATGCGGGCAATGTGCGCAGCTTTGCCACCTTTGCCGAACAGCTGAAAACCCTGCTGCAGGACAAATGGCAAACCGGGCAGATTCACCATCTGGTAAACAATGCCGGCATGGGCATTTACGGCAGCTTTGCCGAAACCACCGAGGAACAATTCGACGCACTGATGAATGTGCACCTGAAGGGGGTGTTCTTCCTCACCCAGACCCTGCTGCACTTGATAGCCGATGGCGGGCGTATCCTCAACGTCTCCAGCGGCCTGGCCCGCTTCAGCTTCCCTGGCTATGCCGCCTACGCCACCATGAAAGGCGCGGTGGAAACCCTCACCCGCTACCTGGCCAAAGAGCTGGGCCCGCGTGGCATTTCGGTAAACGTGCTGGCGCCCGGTGCCATCGAAACCGACTTCGGCGGCGGCCACACGCGTGACAACCCGCAGGTGAATGCCATGATTGCAGCCAATACCGCCATGGGCCGCGCCGGACTGCCGGACGACATTGGCGACGCCATCGCCGCCTTGCTGACATCGGACAGCAACTGGATTACCGGCCAGCGGATTGAGGCATCGGGCGGGATGATGCTGTAAGCACATCGTCGTCAGTACAAGACCGGGAGGCTGTCCGGCGCAGGAATGCGACGCGGACTGCCCTCCGGCCACGTTCACGACTGCCGTGCAGCCGCCACCATGCCGTCCAGCCAGTCCTGATGACCGTTGATCATGGGATTGGGTTTGGCTTGTGCCAATGCCTGCGCCGGCTTGCCCAGCTGGGTTTCCTGGGTGAGGATGCGCACCCGTCCGGCCGACAGTTCTTCAATCAGCCAGGCGTGATGCACATCCAGCCTGTCTTCCGCCGTGCTGCCGGCCCAGCCATGCCAGGCAATGCGCGCCGCTTGTCCCGGGACGGGAGCGACATGCTCCACTACTTGCGCCTCCACCGGGAAGCCGAAGGTTTCAAAGTAAAAACGGTCGCCCATGGCCAGCTCTGGCCCCTTGCCATCGTAAAAACGGGTATTGGCCGAATTGGCATAGTAGCTGGGCCACAGATGCGGGGTGTTGAGCAGGGTCCACAGTTTTTCGATGGTCACGCCAGTCACAATCACCTCATTGGAACAGTAATTGTCGGTAAAGCCGGGTACATAGCCAGCGGGCCAGATAATGTCACTCATGATGTTTTCCTTGCGGCAGTTAACAGTAAGAAAGTCTGCTGCTACTGTACGCAGCACACATCAATGAATAAATGGCGCTAAAATCACATTATCTATTACATCAAAGAACAAAAATGCCAGTATTCGATGCCACCCAGATCAGCACCATCGCCCTGTTTTGCAAAGCGGCAGAGCTGCGCAGCTTTTCCGCTGCCGCAGAAGCGCTGGGGCTGACGCCAGCCTCAGTCAGCCGGGCCATCAAGCGGCTGGAAGAACGGCTGGGGGTACGCCTGTTTGCACGCACCACACGCACCATGCGGCTGACCCACGAAGGCGAGCTGTACTGGCAAGAGTGCCGCCAGGCACTGGAACAGATTGCCGCAGCCGAACGCGCCATTACCGGCCAGCAGAAAGTACCCAGCGGCTTGCTGCGCATCAGTGTTGGCACCTTGTACGCCAACTACCGGCTGCTGCCCGTGCTGGAGGCATTCACCAGCGCCTATCCGCAGATCGAACTGGAGCTGAGCCTATCCAACCGGGTGGCCGATATTGTCGAAGAAGGTTACGACCTGGCCATCCGCATCGGCACGCCACAGGATTCCCGCCTGGTGGTGCAGAAGCTGGAAGATGCCACACTGGGCATTTTTGCCACACCCGGTTATCTCGCCCGGCGCGGCGTGCCACAGCAGATGGATGAGCTGGCCGGGCATGACTGTCTGCAATTCATCCTCCCCAGCACCGGCCGCGCCATGCCATGGCTGCTGACGCTACCGGATGGCCAGCCGCTGGACTATCAGTTCCATAGTCGCCTGCGCCTGCTGGACGATGCCCAGGGCTGCATCAGCTGGGGGATGGCCGGAGGCGGACTGTTCCAGACCTACCATTTCATTGCTGCGCCCGCACTGGCACGCGGCGAGCTGGTGGAAGTGATGCCGGATCACGCTGGCCGAGCCCGGCAGTTTTCCGTCACCTACCCGCAAAACCGTCACCTGTCGGCCCGGGTGCGGGCATTTGTCGACTTTCTGCTGGCCCGGCTGCGCCAGCCTGCCTGAAACCGGCCAGAAGCCGCACAGGCAGGCCCTGCCCCACCACGCAATACACCAGCCACACAACAGCCAAGCCGATTGACAAGGCCCCGGCCCTGCGGTTAGCCTGCGCAACATGGAAACGTTACCACAAACTGCCAACAGCATTCGCGAAGTGGCTGCGCTGGCGCAGACTTCCGTCTCCACCGTGTCGCGGGTGCTCAACCAGTCCGGCTATGTCAAGGCCGAGGTACGCGAGCGCATCGAACGGGTGATTGCCGCCACCGGCTTTGTCCCCAGCGCCGTGGCCAAGGGCTTGCAGCGCAAACAGTCCTCGCTGGTGGGCGTGGTGATTCCGCGTATCGACTCCTACAGCATCAGCGCCATGGTGGCGGGCATTTCCGCCGTGCTGGAAGCAGCGGGCTACAGCCTGCTGCTGGCGCATACCGACAATCAGGCCGAGCGCGAACTCAAAGCCCTGCAACTGTTCAAGGAGCAACGCGTCAACGGCGTGCTGCTGCTGGCTGCGGAACTGGGCGAGCAGCACCGCCAGGCTTTTGCCATGCTGCAACGCCCGCTGGTGGTGCTGGGTCAGGATGCATCGGACCTGGGCCTCAGCTGCGTATTGCAGGACGAATGTGCCGCCTCCACCGCCCTGACGCAGGCATTGCTGCAGCGCGGCCATCGGCGCATTGGCTTTATCGGCGTCAATGCCCGTGACGTTCAAGTAGGCGGCGAACGCAAACGCGGTTACCAGAACGCCCTGACAGCGGCAGGCCTTGTGCCGGATGAAGCCCTGATGACCGCTGGCGGCTTTGATTTTGCCAGCGCGGCACAGGCCGTGGACCAGCTGATGGCCCTGTCGCAGCGGCCCACTGCCCTGCTGGCTGCTACCGACCGGCTGGCCATTGGCGCCATCAGCCGTCTGGCAGAACTGGGCTTGCGCGTGCCGCAAGATGTTTCGGTGGCCGGCATGGGCGATATCGATATTGCCGCCATGATGCAGCCGCGCCTTTCCACCGTGCATTACGATTACCAGGCCAGTGGCCGCCAGGCAGCGCAATTGCTGCTGGACCAGTTGCAGCAAAAGACGGCCACCAACAGCAAGCTGGTGATGCCGTTCACCATCAAGATGCGCGATAGCGCACGGCAGTTGGCCCCGTAACACGATGGGGCTTTTTAAAACGCAAATGTGGTAACGTTACCATATGGAGGAGACAATGAATTACCAACAAATTGCCGCTGATATCCTGCCTCTGGTGGGCGGCGCAGAGAACATCGACAGCATTGCCCATTGCGCCACCCGGCTACGCCTGGTGCTACGCGACACGCAGCGGGTGGACAAGGCCGCGCTGGATGCGCTGGACAGCGTGAAAGGCAGCTTTGTCAATGGTGGTCAGTTCCAGATCGTGCTGGGGCAAGGGGTGGTCAACCACGTCTGCGCGGCGCTGATTGCCAGTACCGGGCTGAATCAGGCCTCTACCCAGGAAAGCAAGCAACTGGCGGCAGCCCGCCTGGGGCTGGCCCAGCGACTGGCGCAGACGCTGTCCAATATCTTTGTGCCCATCATCCCGGTCATCGTGGCCTGCGGCCTGCTGATGGGCGTCATCGGCACCGCCAAGACACTGGGGCTGGCCAGTGACACACCCTGGCTGCAGATGGTGGACATGTTCTCCAACACGGCCTTCGTGTTTCTGCCCATCCTGATTGCCTTCTCCGCCGCGCGCGAATTCGGCTGCAACCCTTTCCTGGCAGCCGCGCTGGGCGGCATCATGATTCACCCTGCCCTGCAGAATGCCTGGACGGTTGGTTCCGGCATTCATGAATACTGGACGCTGTTCGGCATGCATGTGGCCAAGGTGGGCTACCAGGGTACGGTGTTGCCGGTGTTGCTGGCGGTATGGGTGCAAAGTCATATCGAGCGCCAGTTGCGCCGCATCGTCCCCAACAGCCTGGACCTGATCCTTACCCCGTTTCTCACGCTGATGTGCAGTGCGCTGATTGCGCTGCTGCTGATCGGCCCCTTCGGCCGCATGCTGGGAGATGCCATTTCCATCAGCCTGATGCTGATCTACCAGCATGGCGGCGCACTGGCCGGCCTGCTGTTTGGTGGCCTGTATTCGCTGGTGGTGATTACCGGTGTGCATCACAGCTTCCATGCCATCGAAGCCGGCTTGCTCAGCAATCCGGCCATCGGCAAGAATTTCCTGCTGCCCATCTGGTCGATGGCCAATGTGGCGCAAGGCGGTGCCGCGCTGGCGGTGTTTTTCCGCACCCGTGACAACAAGGTCAGGCAGATCGCCCTGCCGGCCGCCCTGTCCTGCCTGCTGGGCATTACCGAGGCTGCCATCTTTGGTGTCAACCTGCGCTTTGTCCGTCCCTTTGTCGCCGCGGCACTGGGTGGCGCACTGGGCGGTGCCTGGGTGGTGTTCAACCAGGTGTCGATGAGCGCCATCGGCGTTACCGGCCTGCCCGGCATTGCCATTGTCCCGGCGGGCAGCATGCTGTCTTACATTGCCGGCCTGCTGATTGCCTTTGGCAGCGCCTTTGCCGCCAGTTGGCTGTTTGGCCTGAAAACACAGGATGCAAAGCGTGAGCAATAAGTCCCCCGCAGCCACGGGCAACTGGCGACCGGCCTTTCACCTGTCGCCCCCGCAAGGGCTGCTGAACGACCCCAACGGACTGGTTTATTTTGCCGGGCGTTACCATGTGTTTTTCCAGTGGAACCCCAATGCCTGCACACATGGTGCCAAATCATGGGGCCATGCCAGCAGCCCGGACCTGCTGGACTGGACCCTGCACCCGCCCGCCCTGCAACCGGGCGAGCGTTATGACAGCCACGGCTGTTATTCCGGCTCCGCCTGGGTAATGGATGAGCGGCTGTGGCTGATTTACACCGGCAATGTGCGCGATGGCGAAGTGCGCCACAGCTATCAATGCCTGGCGATGTCGGATGACGGCATCCACTTCACCAAGCTGGGCCCGACGCTGGAGCAGCCGCCCGCAGGCTATACCAGCCATTTCCGTGACCCACGCCTGTGGCGTGACTGGGACGGTTTTCATCTGGTGCTGGGCGCGCAGCGCAACAACGGCAGTGGCACGGTGCTGCATTTTCACAGCCCTACGCTGGAACGCTGGACGCTGCGCGGCGAGCTGCTACCCGGCAGCGACAACGGCTATATGTGCGAATGCCCGGACCTGCTCACCCTGCAACACCGCCAGTTGCTGCTGTTCTGCCCGCAAGGGCAGGCCGGCGCAGACTGGCCCTGGCCCAATGCCAATGCCAGCTGCTACACCAGCAGGCAGCTGGGCGGCGCTGTGTTTGATCCTCCGCACGCACTGGATTACGGCCCGGACTTCTATGCCCCGCAAACCCTGCACGGCCCGCATGGGGAACACATCCTGTGGGGCTGGATGGGACGGCCAGAACAGCCCGACACCCCCAGCGTGGCAGATGGCTGGAGCCACTGCCTGAGCGCACCACGGCTGCTGAGCTGGCGTGATGGCCTGCTCAGCCAGCAGCCGCACCCGGCACTGCAAGCCTTGCGTGGTGAGGGCGTATTCCTCACTGGCCAATCCATCAAGGATGAATGGCAGCATGCAGCCGTGCATGGTGAGTGCGCCGAGCTGCAACTCCGTCTGCATAGTAAGGACGGCAGCGCCTGTCACCTTGTCTTGCGACAAGGCCAGCACTGCCACACCCGGCTGAGCTGGCTGCCGGCCACGGCCGAGCTATTGCTGGACACCCGTCACAGCGGCAGCGCACAAGGCCGTATCAGCCGCGCACCACTCCCCGCTGGCCACAGCCTGCAACTGCATCTGCTGCTGGATCGCAGCACGCTGGAAGTATTTGCTGCCGATGGCACGGTGGTGATGTCGGCCTGCATCTTCCCCGATGCAGACGCCAAGGGCATCAGCCTGCAGGCAGAGGGCGACATCCATATCGAACAACTGGCGTTCTGGCCACTCAATGCCATGCCGGTACGCATGGCCGCAAGCGGAGAAAGCCTGACAGCATGACGCACCCGCACTATCTGGTTTTTGGTGAAGCACTGACCGACTTCATCCTGCAAGACGATGGCCGCTGGCAAGACTATCCGGGCGGCTCCTGCTGGAACGTGGCCCGCGTGGCGGCACGGCTGGGTGCCCGGGCAGCCTTTGCCGGAGCCGTCAGCCAGGACCGTTTTGGCGATGCCCTGTGGCAAGGCGCGCAAGCAGCGGGCCTGGACATGCGCTACACCCAGCAACTGCCCTACCCGCCGCTGCTGGCCATGGTGCCATCCACCCGGCCACCACAATATTTTTTCATTGGCGACAACAGTGCCGACCTGCACTTCGACCCCGCCCGCTTGCCTGCGGATTGGGAACAGTCGGTGCGCATTGCCCATTTTGGCTGCATCAGCCTGGCGCGCGAACCACTGGCCAGTCGCCTGGTGCAACTGGCCAGGCAGCTGGCGGCGCAAGGCTGCCGGATTGCCTTTGACCCCAACTTCCGCAACAGCATGCACACGCCGGGCTACCGGGCACATTTCAACGCCATGCTATGCCTGGCCGACTACATCAAGGTGGCGGACGACGACCTGTTCGGCCTGTATCCCGGGCTGGACAAGCACGCTGCGCTGGCCACCTTGCGGCGACAGGCCCCGCAAGCCAGCATCCTGTTCACCCGGGGTGCCGACGGCATGACGCTGTTTGCCAACGGCCAACAATACCAACAGGCCGCCCTGCCCGTTAGCGTGGCCGACACCGTGGGCTGCGGCGACACGGCCATGGGTAGCTGGATGACGCACTTGCTGCACCAGCCGGAGGCCATGCCGCAAGACTTGCTGCGCTTTGTTACCACCGCAGCGGCCTGCACTGCCAGACAGCATGGTGCGCATGCGCCCACACCGGATGAAGTAGCGCAGTTGTTGGCTAAGCACTCTGGCTGAGTGCCGTAATCAATAAAAAAGGCCATGCAGTGCATGGCCTTTTTTATTTCTCAAACAAAATCTCAGTGATGCTCGCCCGCACGCTGGCGGTTTACCTCGCACGGGGTTCCGGCGGTGCAGAAGGCATCATTGGCATTGCGCTGGGCATGTTGCTGGGTTGTCTGGCTTTGCGCCGGAGTATCGGAGGCAAAAACCTGGCTGCTGCATGCCACCAGCAGCAGGATGGGGGCGATGAATTTGTTCATGCTGTTTCCTTTGAATTTTAAATCGGTTTCGGATTTGGTGATGTTGGCTGGGGGACGCTGGCATCCCAGCTGCCGCCCAACGCACGGATCAGGCTGAGCGAAGCCAGGTAGCGGTCCTGACGGATGCTCAAGGCCTGACGCCGGATGCTCAGCTCGCTGCGCTGGGCATCCAGCAGTTCCAGCTGGCCGGTCTGGCCGTTGCGATAGCGCGAGTCGGCCAGCGCGCTGGCGCGGGCTGCGCTGTCCACTGCTTGCTGCTGGGCGGCTTCCTGCTGCGCCAGCAGGCGGATGTCGCTGAGCGAATCCTCCACTTCTGCCAGAGACTGCAGGATGCTGTGGCGGTAATCCGCCATCGCCACGTCCATGTCGGCACGGGCCGACCCCAGCAGTGCCTGACGGCGGCCGCCATCCAGCAGCGGCAGGGACAGCAGGCCTTCCACCGACCAGGCGCGAGCCGACCAGCGGAAGATGTCGCGCAGCTGCGAGCTGGCATAGCCACCGGCCGAGGTCAGTGTCAGGTCGGGAAACCAGGCGGCTTGCGCCACGCCGACGCGGGTCTGGGCGGCCAGCAGCTTGCGCTGGGCGGCTGCCACATCAGGACGGCGCGCCAGCATGGCAGCGGGCAAGCCGGCGGGAATCTGCGGCAGGCTGGCATTCCAGCTGCTTTCTTCCAGATGGAAGCCGGACGCCGGCTGGCCGGTCAGCACTGCCAGTGCGTTTTCCAGCTGGGCGCGCTGCCGGTCCAGCGCAATGGCCTGGGCGCGGGTGGCTTCGCTGTCGGCTTCGATGCGCGCCAGTGACAGGCCGGACTCCTCCCCGGCCTGATAGCGCTGGCGGGTGAGTTGTGCGGTGCGGGCATAGGACTGCACGGTGTCTTGCAGCAGCTGGCGTTGCTGGTCTAGCAGGCGCAGGCTGAAGTAAGTCTGTGCCACCTGACTGGCAACCAGCAGACGACTGCCCTGCAGCAACGCGGCACTGGCTTCGGCATCCAGCGCGGCGGCGCGACTGGCACCAGACAGGCGACCAGCCAGGTCGATTTCATAGCTGAAATTGGCCCCGACGCTGGTCAGCTTCACCGGCGTGGTGTTGCTGCTGCTCAGCAAGCTGGTACCGGACGGCCCGGCCCCGGCCTGCGTGCCGCGCGCATTGCCGACATTCACGCCCAGCTGCGGCATGCGGTCGGCATCGGCCACGCCCAGTGCGGCACGGGCCTGTTGCAGACGGGCCGCCGCTGCGGCGAGGTCGGTATTGTGTTGCAGCGCGCTGTCGATCAGCCGGTTCAGCGTGCTGTCCTGATACGCCAGCCACCAGTCGCCACGGGTGGCTGCATCGGCCGGGGCGGCCAGCGTCCAGCTGCCGTCGGCCAGTGTGGCCGCTGGCGGGTTCTTGAAGCTGGCCGGGGTGGCCGGCAGCTGGCTGCCATCGATGGCGGGCGGTGTGGCGCAGGCGCTTAGCGCAGCCGCCAGCAACAGGCCCAGGGTGATTCTGTTGATCATCTATCCGCTTCCTTATTCGACGTTATGGTGCTTGGCTGCCGGATGAAGTGCATGGCCGTGCTCATGCCCCATGGGCGGCTGGGCGATCGGGTCCAGATGCGGCACCTCGCCGTGCAGCTTCAATGGCCGGTTGCCGGACAGACGGCGCATCAGCACATAAAACACCGGGGTGAGGAACAGCCCGAATACGGTGACACCTATCATCCCGCTGAACACCGCCACGCCCATGGCATTACGCATTTCCGCCCCGGCACCTTGCGCCAGCACCAGCGGCAACACACCCATGATGAAGGCCATCGAGGTCATCAGGATGGGGCGCAAGCGCAGGCGGCTGGCTTCAATCGCCGCCTGTAGCGGGCTGCGACCAGCAAACTCCAGCTCGCGGGCAAACTCGACAATCAGGATGGCGTTCTTGGCACTCAGACCCACCAGCACCACCAGGCCTATCTGGGTAAACACATTGTTGTCACCGTGGCTCAGCCACACGCCGGCCATGGCCGCCAGCAGCGCCATCGGCACAATCAGGATGATGGCCAGCGGCAGCGCCAGGCTTTCGTACTGCGCCGCCAGCACCAGGAACACCAGCAGGATGGCAATGGGGAATACCCAGCTGCCGGAATTGCCCGCCAGGATTTCCTGATAGGTCAGCTCGGTCCACTCGTAGCCAATGCCCGGCGGCAGGGTTTGTGCTGCTACCCGCGCCACGGCCTCTTGTGCCTGTCCGCTGGAGTAACCCGGCGCGGCACCGCCGTTGATGTCAGCAGCCAGAAAGCCGTTGTAACGCATGGCCCGTTCCGGCCCGAAGCTGGGCTTGACCTTGAGCAGGGCCGACAGCGGCACCATGCTGCCGTTGGCCGAGCGCACCTGCAGCTGGCCCACGTCTTCCGGCCGCGCACGGAAGTTGGCATCCGCCTGCACCCGCACGGTGTAGGTACGGCCAAACTTGTTGAAGTCGTTGACGTACAGGCTGCCCAGATAAATCTGCATGGTGTTGAACACGTCGGTCACCTTCACCCCCAGCTGCTGGGCCTTGCTGCGGTCCAGGTCAGCCAGCAGTTGCGGCACGTTCAGCTGGTAGCTGGTATACAGCCCGGCCAGTTCCGGTGCCTTGGCGGCACCGGCCATGAAGGCCTTCACTGCCTTGTCCATGGCCTCGTAGCCCAGGCCGCCACGGTCCTCCAGTTGCAACTTGAAACCACCGGTGGTGCCCAGCCCCTGTACCGGCGGTGGCGGGAACATCACCACAAAGGCGTCCTGCAACTTGCCAAACTCGGCATTCATCGCACCGGCAATGGCATTGGCGCTCATGGCCTTGCCGCGCCGCTCCTCGAAGGGCTTGAGGGTGACAAACACGATGCCGGAGTTGGCACTGTTGGTGAAACCGTTGATCGACAGGCCGGGGAAGGCAATGGCGTGCTCCACGCCGGGTATCTTCAGCGCGATGTCACTCATGCGGTGAATCACCGCATCGGTGCGGTCCAGCGTGGCACCGTCCGGCAACTGGGCAAAGCCGATCAGGTACTGCTTGTCCTGCGCCGGCACAAAGCCACCCGGAATGCTGTGGAACAGCCCCGCCGTCAGCGCGGCCAGACCGGCATAGATGGCCAGCATGACAAACTTGCGGCCGATGGCCTGCTTCACGCCCTGGCTGTAACGGGTGGCGCCGCGGTTGAACAGGCTGTTGAAGCGGTCGAAGAAACCACCCAGCCAGCGGTCCATCTGGCGGGTCAGCCAGTCTTGCGGGGCATCGTGGCGTTGCAGCAGCAAGGCCGCCAGTGCCGGTGACAACGTCAGCGAGTTGATGGCGGAAATCACCGTGGAAATGGCAATGGTCAGCGCAAACTGCTTGTAGAACATGCCGCTCAGGCCGCCGATAAAGGCCAGCGGCACGAATACCGCCACCAGCACCAGCGCAATGGCGATGATGGGGCCGGACACTTCACGCATGGCGCGGTAGGAGGCTGCACGCGGGTCCAGCCCGGCCTCGATGTTGCGCTCCACGTTTTCCACCACCACGATGGCGTCATCCACCACAATGCCGATGGCCAGCACCAGCCCAAACAAGGACAGGGTATTGATGGTGAAGCCAAAGCCGTGCATCACCGCGAAAGTACCGACAATGGACACCGGCACCGCCAACAGCGGAATCAGCGAAGCACGCCAGGTTTGCAGGAACAGGATCACCACCAGCACCACCAGTGCAATGGCTTCCAGCAGGGTATGTACTACCGATTCGATCGACGCCCGCACAAACTGGGTGGGGTCGTAGTCGATGGCGTAGTCCACCCCTTCGGGCATGGATTTCTTCAGTTCGGCCATGGTGGCACGCACCTGGTCGGAAATCTGCAAGGCATTGGAGCCAGGGGCTTGCGATACCGGAATGGCCACTGCCGCCTTGTTGTCCAGCGTGGAGTGCAGTGCGTATTCCGACGCGCCCAGCTCGATGCGGCCCAGCTCACGCAGGCGCGTTACCGCACCGTCGGCACCGGTCTTGACGATGATGTCGCCGAATTCCTGCTCGGTTTGCAGGCTGCCCTGCGCGTTGATGGGGAATTGCAGCTGGATGCCCTTGGCACTGGGCGAAGCACCGATGCTACCGGCCGCGGCCTGCACGTTCTGTTCGCGGATGGCCGTTACCACCTCGCTGGCCGACAAGCCATGCATGGCCACTTTTTGCGGGTCCAGCCAGATGCGCATGGAGTAATCGCCCGCGCCATACAAGCCCACCTGCCCTACCCCGCTGATACGCGCCAGCCGGTCACGCACATTGAGAATGGCGTAGTTGCGCAGATAGGTCATGTCGTAGCGGCCATTGGGCGACAGCAAATGCACCACCAGCGTCAGGTCCGGGCTGCTCTTGATTGTGGTCAGGCCCAGGCGGCGCACGTCTTCCGGCAGGCGCGGTTCGGCCTGCGCCACGCGGTTTTGTACCAGTTGCTGCGCCTTGTCCGGGTCGGTGCCGATCTGGAAAGTTACCGTCAGCGTCATCAGGCCGTCGGTGGTGGCCTGGCTGCTCATGTACAGCATGCCTTCGGTGCCGTTGATGGCTTCTTCCAGCGGCGTGGCCACCGATTCGGCAATCACCTTGGGGTTGGCACCGGGAAACTGCGCCCGCACGATGATTTGCGGCGGCACCACTTCCGGGTATTCCGAAATCGGCAACACCCGCAAGGACAGCAGGCCCGCCAGGAAAATCAGCAGCGACAACACCCCGGCAAAAATCGGGCGGTCGATGAAGAATTTGGATAGGTTCATGAATGTCTTTCGCGTGGAAATCAGCTATTGGCCGCCGCAGTGGCCGGGGGCTGCATCGGCACCATGTGCGGTGCTACCGCTGCGCCCGGCTGCACTTTCTGCAGGCCGTCCACAATCACCCGCTCACCGGCACGCAGGCCGGCGGTGACAATGCGCAGGCCATCGACACTGGCCCCCAGCTGCACCTGGCGGTAACGCGCCTTGCTGTCCTTGTCGACCACCATGACAAAGCGCTTGTCCTGATCGGTGCCGATGGCCTGTTCGTTCAGCAACAGCGCCGGATGCCGCTTGGCCTGCCCCAGCCGGATGCGCACGAACTGGCCGGGAATCAGTACCCCGTCGCGGTTATCCACCGTGGCGCGCAGCTTGACCGTGCCGCTCTTGCCATCCACCTGGTTGTCCACCAGTTGCAGCTTGGCGGGGAAGGTTTGCGCGGTACTGGTGGCTACCTGCAGCGGAATGTCACCCAGCCGCGCACGGGCAGCGCCGGCATCCGGCAGCTCGGCCAGTGCCTTGTTCACGGTTTCTTCGTCGGCATCAAAGCTGGCATACACCGGGTTTACCGACACCAGCGTGGTAAGCACCGGCGAATCCGGCCCGGCCGATACCAGGTTGCCGGTAGTCACCAGCAGCTTGCCCACCCGGCCGGATACCGGCGCGCGGATGACGGTGTAGCCCAGGTTCAGCCGTGCCGTCTGCAAGGCGGCCTGCGCCGCTTTCAGGCTGGCATCGGCGGCGCGGGCGGCATTGTTGCGCTCGTCGGCATCGCGCTGCGCAATGGCGTGGTCGGCCAGCATGTGGCTAGCGCGTTCCTGCTCGCTGCGGGCAAACACCAGCTGGGACTGGGCGGCCGCCACCTGGGCGGCGGCGCGGTCCACCTCGGCCTGATACGGCGCGGGGTCGATAGTCACCAGCAGGTCGCCTGCCTTTACCAGCGCACCTTCACGAAAGTGCACGGACTGGATGGCACCGGCCACGCGCGAGCGCAGCTCCACTCGCTCCACCGCCTCCAGGCGGCCGGAAAAATCCTGCCAGGTGCTGACTTCCTGCTGTACCAGCAAGGCAGCAGAAACAGGAACAGCCTGGCTGGCGGCAGACGGGGCATCCGCCTGCACCGTCTGGCTATGCAGGCCCAGCCAGGTGGCGGTGCCAAGTGCAGCCAGCACGGCAAAGGAAATGGCAGTCACGGCCAGCGGTCGCCGGCCCTTGTTGGGTGGGTTCATGTGTTTGGTTCCGTAAGGTCAGCACAGATGGCCAGCGCAATGCGCGTGACCGGACAGGTAAGGCGACGCAGCGCCTGTGCGGGCTGGCCGCATTGGCGCTGTCTTGTTGTCGGGTGAACAAAGCACAACGGCCGGCACATGCCAGCCGGGTATTCACCGCTTGATCAGGGACGCAAATGTATCAGCTGTGAATTTGCTGAACTAGATGCAATTTCATGCATGCCATTGTGAGATAAATTCATCAATGACAGTGCAAGCTGCTCCGGGTGTGCGGCGGCAGGGGGATTACTGCGCTCAGTCGGCGTGGTAGCGCAAGGCGTCCACCAGCAGCATCAGCGCACGGGAGGACTGGCGACGGCTGGGGTAGTAGAGATGAAAACCGGGAAACACCGCGCACCAGGGTTGCAGTACTTCCTGCAGGCGGCCATCGGCGAGATAAGGCTGCACATAGTCACGGGCGGTATAGGCAATGCCCATGCCGGCCAGCGCTGCATTCAGCATCTGAGGCAGGGTGTTGATGATGAGCTGCCCCCCCACCCGGATGGAAAACTTGTTTGCGCCCTGCTCGAACTCCCAGGCGTACAGCCCGCCATAGGTGGGCAGACGCATGCTGATGCAGTTGTGTTCGGTCAGGTCACGCGGGTGCGCTGGCACACCATGGCGGGCAAAATAGCCCGGCGTGGCCACCACGGTGGTCTGGATATCCGGGCTGATGCGTACGGCAATCATGTCGCGCGCCACCTGGTCGCCAAAGCGGATACCGGCATCAAAGCGCTGCGCCACGATATCGGTCAGGCCGTAATCGATGGATAGCTCCACCTGCACATCCGGGTAGTCCGGCAGTAGCTGCGCCAGCTTGGGCAGCAGGTATTGCTCGGCGGCAAAGTCCGTTGCGGTAATGCGGATGCTGCCCGCCGGTTTGTCACGCTGCTCGCGCAGCACCGACAGCTCGGCTTCGATTTCGTCCAGCCGGGGAGCAAAAATGGCCAGCACCTGCTCCCCTGCCGTGGTCAGCGCCACACTGCGGGTGGTACGGGTAACCAGACGCATGCCCATGCTTTCCTCCAGCGCGCGCATGGTGTGGCTCACGGCCGAGGGCGATACGCCCAGCTTGGCCGCCGCACGGGTAAAGCTGCCTTCGCGGGCTACCAGGACAAAAGTGCGCAGATCATTCAGGTTTTCGCGGGCCATTATTGAAATAATCTCATTTGGACTGGCGCATTATTTTGCAAGATGACGCAATGCGCCAGCACAATCTGCCATCTTCGCCGGTGGCAGGCCTGCTTTGCCAGAACAAGCAACAGCAACCGCCAGCCAGACCATTGCCGCAACACATCTCCCGCCAGCCGTACAGCGCACTTGCCTGTGACAGATGCGCACAGCTAGAATGAGTAATTACTCACTTACTTTCCCGCCCATGGCTCTCCCCCGCAGTGAAGAAAAACGCATCGCCTTGCTGGAATCTGCCGCCGACATCATGGCTGCGCAGGGGCTTGGTGCGTCCACTGCGTCCATCGCCCGTGGTGCTGGCGTGGCCGAAGGCACGCTGTTCCGCTATTTCGCCACCAAGGATGTGCTGTACAACGCGCTCTACACCCACCTGAAGCTGGATCTGGCTGCCGCGCTGCGCCAGCACATGGCCGTGCACGACAGCCTGGACGAACAAGTACGTGCGCTGTGGGATGCCTACATCGACTGGGGCGTGAGCAATCTGTCCTTTTTCAAGACGCTGAACCAGCTGGTGGTATCGGACAAGGTAACCGATGAAACCCGCTGCACGGTGGCAAGCCAGCTGTCCGACATCAAATGTGTCGCCCAGGCCTGCTCTGACAACAACGGCCTCTCCGCCCTGCCCGGCGGCTTTGCCGATGCGGTGTTCATGGCGCTGGCGGAAACCACCATCCAGTTTGTGGTGCGCGACCCTGCCAATGGCCAGGCTTACAAGAGCGCCGGATTCCGGGTGTTTTGGTCCGGCTCGGTGCGCTAATCATTGCGCCGATTTTTTTGCTCATTTTTTGCTCAATAAATGAGTGAGTACTCACAACAGGATTTTGCCATGCACTATGCGCGACTGGGCCTTGGCGGCCCCACCCTCTCCCGGCTGGCCTGTGCAGTACCGCGGCCAGACCCGGCCTGCCCGGATGCAGCACAACAGACAGCCCGCAGCATAGCCCAGGCACTGGATGCCGGCATCAATCTGTTTGATGCCGCCAGCTGCATGGACGGTATGGCGGAATCGCTGCTGGCCAAGGCACTGGGCAAGCGCCGTGCCGAAGTGCTGGTCAGCAGCCGGCTTGGCGCGCGGCGCAACGGCACCCACAGCCACCCTGGCCTGTCGCGCAGCGATATTGCATGGTCCATCGAGCAAAGCCTGAAACGGCTGGGCAGCGACTGGCTGGACCTGTGCGTGGTACCGCATGAAGACCCGTACACGCCGCTGGAAGAAACCCTGCAAACGCTGGACGACATGGTGCGGGCCGGGAAAGTGCGTTATCTGGGCTTTGCCAACTGGCCCGCCTGGAAGGCAGCCAGAGCGCTGGAATTACAGCAGCGTCACGGCTGGGCACCCTTCTGTTTTGGCGAGCTGCACTACGCCCTGAATACCCGCAGCCCGGAGCGGGAAACCATCCCCATGCTGCAAAGCTATGGACTGGGCCTGATCGTGAAGCCCCAGCCAGCAGGCATGCCGTTCAGCAATGCGGGCGCGGTACCCACCCAGGGCTACCTGACCGGCACCACAGTCCCGGACAACCCGCGCAGCAATCACCGGCTGGCCGAACTGTTACGTAACATTGCCGATGGTCATCAGGCCAGCGCCAACCAGATTGCGCTGGCCTGGCTGCTGGCCCGCGACCCGGTTTCCAGCATCGTGCCGGCATTCAACAACGCCATGCAGCACGCAGAGGCCCTGCACGCCACCACCTTGCAGCTATCCGCCACCGAATTGCTGCTACTGGATGCCGCCAGCGCCCCCACCCCGCTGTTGCCGGACTGGTTTGCGCCGCAGGAGCAGATGCCAGCAGCACAGGGCGAGCTGGAAAGAAGCTGCGCCTGAGCCCGCTGCAAGCCATTTCATTTCCCTCACCAGGAAGAAACCCGATGCCCACCTTGAACACAGACAAACCGGCAGCCGAAACCGGCCAGCCATCCCCCGGCGGCAGCCTGCTGCGTGATGGCCGCTATCGCAATGCCCAGCCACGCCGCGCTGGCGGGCTGCGCGACACCCTGCGCATCATGCTGCGCTTTTTTACCGACAAATCACCCCATGCGGTACCGGCCCAGCCCATCCAGCCGCTGCCGCTGAGCCCGGCTGACCTGGCTGCTGCACCAGACAACAGCCTGTGGCGGCTGGGGCATTCCACCGTACTGTTCAAGCTGGATGGCGCTTTCCTGCTGACCGACCCGGTGTTCAGCCAACGCGCCTCACCATTCTCCTTCATCGGCCCCAAGCGCTTCCATGCGCCACCCATCGCGCTGGAGGCCTTGCCCCAACTGGACGTGGTGATCATCTCCCACGACCACTACGACCACCTGGACCGCAGCACCGTACTGGCCTTGCAACACAAAACCCGCCTGTTCATCACCCCGCTGGGCGTAGGCCAGCGCCTGCAGGACTGGGGCATTCCGGCGGAAAAAATCCGCCAGCTGGATTGGTGGCAAGGCGTGACTGCCGGGCCGCTGCACATCACCGCCACCCCGGCCCAGCACTTTTCCGGGCGTGGCCTGCGGGATGGCAACCGCACCCTGTGGGCGTCATGGGTGATTGGCAGCAGCCAGAGCCGGGTCTTTTTCAGCGGGGATAGCGGTTATTTCGACGGCTTTCGCCAGATTGGCCTGCGCCACGGCCCCTTCAACCTCACCCTGCTGGAAAACGGTGCCTACAACGAAGACTGGGCGGATGTACACATGCACCCCGAGCAAACCCTGCAAGCCCATCTCGACCTCGGTGGCGAAGTGCTGATACCCATCCACAACGGCACCTTCGATCTGGCACTGCATGGCTGGACCGAACCGCTGGAGCGCATCAGCACACTGGCTGCCCGGCACGATGTCTGCCTGCGCACACCACGCTTCGGCGAGCGGCTGGATATCCTGCACCCAGCCCAGACCCAGCCATGGTGGCGTCACAGCGAAGCCGGCAGACCACGCCTTGGCGCAATAGCCCATGCCGACCCACTGACCGAGGCAGACTAGACAGCGCCAATATCAGCCCAGCAGCCGGACAAGACAAAACGTCCCGCTCGCGCCTGCACGCGAGGGGACGTTTGCGTTTACGGCTACAGAATCAGAATTCCTGAACAGTCGGGCGCAATACCACTTCATTGATGGCCACATCCGCCGGCTGTTCGATGACGTAGGCAATGGCGCGGGCAACCGAATCGGCAGGAATGGCTTCTTGCTGATAAAACGCCACGATTTCCTCACGGCTGGCCGGGTCGCCGGAACCAAACTTCAGCTCACTCTCCACCGCGCCCGGCTCGATGGAGGTCACTCTCACCTTGCCCGCCAGTTCCTGACGCAAGCCATCGGAAATGGCGCGCACGGCAAACTTGGTGCCCGAATACACCGTGCCGCCCGGCGCAAACACCTTGATGCCGGCCACCGACGAAATATTGATCACATGGCCGCCTCCTTGCTGCTCGAACAGGGGCAGAACAGCGGCAATGCCATACAGCACACCCTTGATATTGATGTCTATCATGCGGTCCCACTCGTCGCTGCGCAGTTGCGAGATAGGGGCAATGGCCATCAGGCCTGCATTGTTGATCATCACGTCAACGCGACCAAAGGCAGCACGCCCGGCATCCACCAGCGCCTGCACTTGCGCCTTGCTGGTGACATCGGTCACCGCATGTACTGCCTCACCACCAGCCTGGCGAATATCCTCCACCAGTGCCTGCAAACGGTCGGCCCGACGGGCACCCAATACCACCCGTGCGCCCAGTGCCGCCAGATGACGTGCAGTGGCTTCACCCAGTCCGCTGCTGGCACCCGTAATCACCACGACTTTTCCTGCGATTCCATTCGACATTGCTTGCTCCATGTGATGGCGGGTCCGTCCCGCCTTGCATCGCAGTATCCATCAGCAGAAAACACCAATAAATGAAATTGTTTGCACTTTATAATGACAAAAAATGGAATAAATCAGCGACGGGAGCCAAACCATGTTGAACCGGCTGGAAATGCTGCGCATCTTTTGCGTGGCCGCGGAGTGCAGCAGCTTCAAGGAGGCGGCACAGCAACTGGGCAGCTCGCCACAGGCAGTAACCCGCGCCATCAAGGAACTGGAACAGCTATTGGGCGAAGTACTGTTCTACCGCAATACCCGCCATATCCGCATTACCGGCTTTGGTGCCAGCCTGGCAGTGCGGGCCAGGCAAACGGTGCGGGATATGGACCAACTGTTCCAGCACCAAGGCCCGCAGGCGGCGGATGAAATCAACGGGCTGGTGCGGATAACCGCCCCGGCCGCCATCGGGGATGCCTATCTGACACCGGCGCTGGCCAGCCTGCTGCCATTGCACCCCGGCTTGCGGGTGGATTTGCGCTTGTCGGACGTGTTGAGCAATGCAGTGGACGAGCAGATCGACATCGGCATCCGGGTGGGCTTCATGCGTGACAGCCGGGTGATTGCCCGCGCCGTGTGCCCGGTGCCGTTTCACATCGTGGCCAGCCCGGCCCTGCTGGCCCGTTGCGGCACCCCCAGCACGCTGGCCGAGCTGGAAGCGCTGCCGGTAACGGTGAGCCTGGACCCGAATACCGGCAAACCCTGGCCATGGTTTCTGGCTGATGAGCAACAGTGGCAGCCACCTGCCCCGGTATTCATGGCCAGCGATACCCGCGCCGAATGCCAGGCCGTGCTTGGTGGCATCGGCTTTGGCCAGCTGGCTGGCTTCATGGCTGCGCCGCTATTGGCCAGCGGTCAGCTGCAAGCGGTATTGCCGCAACTGGCCCCAAGGCCATGGCAGCTTTATCTGTACCGGCCACAGCGCGGGCCGGTACCCGCCCGTATCCGCGCGGTGTTCGAGCACTTGCTGCAACACTTCAGTCAGACCGCGTTTTTCCGCTGAATCAACATGACAAAGGCGCAGCCAGGCCACGCCCGGACTGCGCCGCTTCGCTTCACATCATCCTTGTTACTGCTGTTTGCGATCCTGCTCGTACTCTCCCCACATGGCATTCAAAATGCCCAGCGATACGGCAAAACCGATACCCAATACCCAAGCGAAGTACCACATCTTGCTCTCCTCTCAATACGCGCTGTGATTGTTTTCCCGCACATAGGCGGCGGTCACCTTGCCGCCCATCACCTTGTAGGCCCAGCGGGTGTACAGAATGATCAAGGGCATGAAGATCAGTGTGGCCACCAGCATCAGCTGCAACGTGAGCTGGCTGGACACGCTGTCCCACACCGTCAGGCTGGACGCCGGATGGCTGGACGATGGCATCACGAAGGGGAACATGCTGACACCAGCCGTACCGATGACTCCGGCCAGCCCCACGGCTGAGGCCCAGAAGGCGGCAAAACTGCGGCCACCACGCAAGAGCAGCATGGCGACAATACAGCCCAGATAGCCGGTGACTGGCAACAACATGGCCAGCGGCCAGCGCTGGTAATTGCCCAGCCAGGCCCCGGCCACACGGCTGACAGTTTTGGCCAGCGGGTCTGGCAGCGCATCCGGCTGTACGGCCGAGCTGATCACATAGCCGTCAATCCCCCGCGCCAGCCAGATGCCAGCCAGGGTGAAACCGGCCAGCCAGATCAGCCCCGTCACCCGCACCCAGGCTTGCGCACGCTGCTGGATGGCACCTTCGGTACGGTGAGCCAGATACACCCCGCCGTGGAAGCTGATCATGGCGCTGGACACCACGCCACACAGCAGGGCAAACGGATTGAGCAGGCCCCAGAAACTGCCGTCGTAGGTGGACAGCAGATTGTTGTCGAAATGAAAGGGCACGCCTTGCAGCAAATTGCCAAAGGCCACGCCAAAAATCAGCGGCGGAATGGTGCCACCGACAAACAGGCCCCAGTCCCATACCGAACGCCAGGTCGGGTTGTCTATCTTGCTGCGGTAGTCAAAGCCCACCGGGCGGAAAAACAGCGCCCACAACACCAGCAGCATGGCCCAGTAAAAACCGGAAAACGCGGTGGCATACACCAGCGGCCAGGCGGCAAAAATGGCCCCGCCACCGGTGATGAACCATACCTGGTTGCCATCCCAGTGCGGGCCGACGGTGTTGATCACCACCCGCCGTTCGGTATCGTCCTTGCCGACAAAGGGCAACAGCGTGCCCACACCCATATCGTGACCATCCATGATGGCAAAACCGACCAGCAAGACGCCAACCAGCAGCCACCAGATCACCTTCAGACTTGCATAATCCAGCATGATTATTCCTTTGTGCTGTGCACGAAGCAGCACAACAGCCCTGCCGCAATACAGCAGCAGATGTGTTGTAAGCCGATATCAGTGAGCGGTTTCATGGTCGTAGCGGCCAGTACCCAGACTGCCCGGCCCCTGACGGGCAAAGCGCACCATCAGCATCATTTCCACCACCAGCAGCACAGTGTAGAAACCGACAAAACCCGCCAGCGAACCGTACAGCGACTCCACCGACAAGGTGGATACCGACAGCCGGGTGGGCAGCACGCCGTAGATGGTCCACGGCTGGCGGCCGTATTCCGCCACCACCCAGCCCAGCTCGCAGGACAGCCACGGCAGCGGCAGGCAGCACAAGGCCAGCTTGAGCAAGCGCGGACGGTGCTGGAAATCGCCCTTGAGCGAAGCCCAGAACGACCAGCCGAACAGCAGCAGCATGGCCATGCCCATGCCCACCATCAGCCGGAACGACCAGAACATCGGTGCCACGCGAGGAATGGTGTCGCGCGCGGCGGCATCAATCATCTGCGGCGTGGCCGTGGCCATATTGGCGGTGTACTTCTTCAGCAGCAGGCCAAAGCCCAGATCCTGCTTGTGCGCTTCCAGAACCTTTAGTGCAGCACTGTCCTTACGATTGCGCCGCACGGCTTCCAGCGCCTGCACCGCCAGCATGCCGGACTGAATGCGCAAGCGGTTTTGCGCCATGATTTCGTGGATGCCGGGAATCTGCTTGCTGACCGAGCGGGTGCCAATCAGGCCCATCACCCAGGGAATGCTCACCTGCCAGTCGTTTTCCATGCGTGTTTCATTGGGCCAGGCCAGCAGGTTGAACGACGCGGGGGCCGGCTCGGTATGCCACATGGCCTCAATGGCGGCCAGCTTGGTCTGCTGCGCCTCGCCCACGGTGTAACCGGACTCATCCCCCAGCACAATCACCGAACAGATGCTGGCAAAGCCAAACGCCGCGGCAATGCGGAAGCTCTTGCGGGCAAACTCCACATTGCGTCCGCGCAGCAGATACCAGCTGGAAATGGACAATACGAACATGGCCCCGGTGACATAGCCGGCGCTGACGGTATGCACGAACTTGGCCTGGGCATCCGGATTGAACAGCAGCGCGGCAAAGTCGGTCATTTCCATGCGCATGGTCTGGTAGCTGAATTCCGCGCCCACCGGGTTCTGCATCCAGCCATTGGCAATCAATATCCACAAGGCCGACAGATTGGTACCGATAGCCATCAGGATGGTCACCAGCAAATGCTGCTTGCGCGACAGGCGGTTCCAGCCAAAAAAGAACAGGCCGATCATGGTGGACTCCAGGAAGAAAGCCATCAGGCCTTCAATCGCCAGCGGTGCGCCGAAAATATCGCCCACATAGTGCGAGTAATACGCCCAGTTGGTACCAAACTGGAATTCCATGGTGATGCCGGTTGTCACCCCCAGCGCAAAGTTGATGCCAAACAGCTTGCCCCAGAAACGGGTCATGTCCTGATACACCTGCTTGCCGGTCATCACCCATACCGCCTCCATGATGACCAGCATCCACACCATGCCGATGGTGAGCGGCACAAACAGAAAGTGGTAAAGCGCCGTCACGGCGAACTGCAGTCGCGATAAATCGACGACATTATCTAGCATTGTTTTTCTCCAGTTGTTGGCTGCTGTGCGCCGGATTCAGCACCTTGCCGGCGACGGAATCGGCATCCACCGCCACGCGGTAAGGCGCGATGAATGCCTTCCAGATGATCAGCAGCAGTACCACCTTGATAGCGATGATCCAGGCCAGCTCACGGCTCAGCTTGCTTGATGTCTTCTTCATGGGCTGATTCCCCTTGTCAGGGTAAACAGAGCCACACCAGCCATTCCGGTAAGGCCCACCCTGCATGGCAGTGCTGATTGCAAGTGCCATGCCAGCAGCCAGAGGGCGAATATTCGCTGTATTGACGGCATTTTCCGGGCTAACATGACACTTTCGTCATGTCAAAATCGTCACCATGTCACCACTCACCACCGCCGCCAGCCTGGACACCATCAGCCGCATGCTGGATGAACTGGACGAGCCACGCATCGTCATTACCGAACAGTTTGAAATCCTGCATGCCAACCCGGCGTATCAAGCCCTGTATGGCCAGGTGGTGGGTCAGCGCTGTCATGCGGCATCCCATGGCTATCAGCGGCCTTGCAATGAAGAGGGCGAATCCTGCCCCTTGCAAATGACGCTAAGCAGCGGCCAGCCAGAGCGGGTACTGCACATTCACCGCACCGCGCATGGCGAAGAGCATGTGGATGTGGAATTGATGCCACTGGCCGACATCAGCGGCCACCGCCATTTGTTCATCGAGAAAATGCAGCACCTGCCGCAAGCCAGCAGCCAGCCGGTGCCGGACAAGATGGTGGGACGCAGCCCGGCATTTCGCAGCATGCTGCTACTGGCGCAACGCGCGGCCCCATCCCACGCCGCGGTGCTGTTGATTGGCGAATCCGGCACCGGCAAGGAAGGCCTGGCCCGTGCCATCCACAATAGTGGCGGCGATGCCAGGCGGCCATTCATTGCCGTGGACTGCGCCAGCCTGACCGAAACCCTGCTGGAAAGTGAATTGTTCGGCTATGAAAAAGGCGCATTTACCGGCGCACAGCAGCGCAAGCAGGGCCTGGTGGAAGCGGCCGATGGCGGCACGCTGTTTCTGGATGAAATCGGTGACCTGCCCTTGTCGCAGCAGGTGAAACTACTGCGCTTGCTGGAAAGCGGCAGCTTCCGCCGGGTGGGGGGCATCCACAGCATACCGGCCAATTTCCGCCTGATTGCCGCCACCCATCGCGATCTGGCGCTCATGGTGGCCGAAGGCAGCTTCCGCGCCGACCTTTACTACCGGCTGGCCGTGTTTCCCATCCGCCTGCCGCCGCTGCGCGAACGGCGCGAGGACATTCCGCTGCTGGCCGCCGCCCTGCTGGAACGGGTGGCACCGGGCCGACAATTAAAACTGGACGCCGACGCCCGACAATGGCTGGTAGAACAAGCCTTCCACGGCAATATCCGTGAACTGCGCAATCTGCTGGAGCGCGCCAGCCTGCTGAGCGACGGCGAGCATATCAGCCGCGAGCACCTGAATGCGCCATCCGGCCTGCAAACCGACAGCATGCCCCAGCCCGCAACACTGGCACAGCGGCAGCCCTTCCAGTGCGGCCTGCTGCCATTGGCCGAAGTACAGGCCCGCTATCTGCAATGGGCGGTTCGCCATAGCCAGCTGGGCCGCAAGGAACTGGCAACCCGCCTGCAAATCACCGAACGCACGCTGTATCGCCAACTGGCGGCGCTGGAAAAGAAAACCCCCACCTGATGGGCGGGGGCAAAGAGATTGCAACCTTGGTGAAGCAGTCTCAAGCAATCTTTGTTCCAGCAGGCCGGGCCGCCAGGCGGATCAGCCGTGCCAGACACAGCAGTCCGGCTCAACAAGCAGCCTGACAATCAGCCGCGGCCAACAGCCAGGCCGGCCTGCTGCGAAAGGCAATCAAAAAGGCAATCAAAAAGGAAGCATCCTTTTGAATACATTGCGTTTTTCCATCATCACATGCGCCACGCCACCGGCAACGTGCAGGCCAATCAGCATGGCCAGCAGATAAGCGCTCACCGAGTGCAACTCGCCGAACAAGGACGACAGCTCGCGGTTCTTCTCCATCAGTACCGGCAGCTCCACAGTATCAAACAGCACCAGCACATGGCCCGCCGCATTGGTTTTCAGCCAGCCCAGTAAAGGCACCAGCACCATGCCGGCATACAGCAGCGTGTGCGCCAGCTTCTCCACCCGGTACTGCAAGGTGGCAGGTGCATTTACCGAAGCCGGTATCTTGCTCCGGTAGGCAAAGCGGCAAAACAGGCGCAAGGCGGAAAATGCAAGCACCAGCACACCGATGGAACGATGCAGGTCCAGCAGCTCGGTTGCGTCATCCAGCAGCCAGCCGGTGACCAGATTGGCGGCAATCCCGCCCGCAACCAGCCAGTGCGCCAGGATGATCAGCAAGGGGTAGCGCCTGGCCGATTGCCCTGCATGGCCTGAAGAAGCGGATAGTTCTCCGGACATTTCCATCAACGCTCTCCTTTCAATTCAGATAGTTATGGTATTTTTTCTTGATCGGATTGACGTCACTCAAAGCGGATTTGGCTCCCGCCAGATTATTCGCCTTAATTTGCGTATCAACCGCAGCAAGCTGAAATTGCAGTTTCTGCATACCTTCCTTGTACAAGGCCGGGTCAGCCCGCCAGGCCTGTTCGCCGGCCAGCTTGGCATCGTTCTGCAAGCGGGAGAAATTCTGGGAAAACTCAGGCATGGACTTGCTGGCCATTGCCTGCTGCATGGCCACTTTCATGTCCTTCATCAGTTTCTTCACTTCACCGGCCTGTGCAGCAGACGCCAGAGAGAAAGACAGCAAGGCAATGGAAAGCACGGCACAGGTTTTTTGCATGAAACGAGACATTGGGTACCCCTTCTGGATGGATGGGGCCATGTTAAAAGGCAGTGCTTAACGCAAACTTAAAGCCGCGCAATGGCAAAAAAATGGCAAATCCGGCATGACAGCCAGCGCTTGCCATCGCATTGCGCGCCCCGGCCTGTCTGACACAGCGCTGCTCTTGCCGTCCGCAATACAGCGCAAGCCCACATCATCCTAGGTGGATATGCGTATCGTCCATTCATGACATATTCATTAGAATCATGCAGCTTCATGAACAGATGGCCCGCACTGCACATGCCTGCTGCCAACCCGCCAGGCCTGGCAGCATCCCAATCGCACAGTACCAATATTCAGTCGCGGCACCCCGCGCACGGTACGGTCAGCCATCACGCCGGTGCAAGCGCCGCCTTCATACAGAACAATGGATTGAACCCACATGCGTCTGAACTCTGCTCTCGGTCACAATAAAAACCAGAAAACAGTCAACAACTGGCTGGAGCGGCTACCAAGGGGCGATCTGCGTGGCAGCGGCGAACAACTCATCGAGATACACGGCTTCATTTGCCAGAATGCCGTACAGCCCGCACAGCGGCTGGCGCTGCAACAGCAATTGTTCGATCACGTCTGCCGCTGGCTGCACCAGCTGGAAATCCAGTTCAGTGAAAATGCCTGCAACCACCCTGCCGTGCGCCTGGCGCGCATGGGCAGCAAGGTTTTGCAGCACCTGCTGGAACCGCTGCTGCAGGACCTGCGCAGCACACTCAGCAGCCGACCGCTGCTGACCTGGCGAAGACGCGCCTTGCAACAACTGACACTGGCACTGTGTGTGGCCAGACGCTATGCCAGCTTTGCCCTGCGCTGTCATGTGGAATTGAATGGCAGCTTCTGGCTGGCCACCCACTACCTGTACTACAACGCCAGCCAGCACAACTGGTTGCAGCATCAGCTGCCTGACGGTCAAAGCATCCTGCACGGCTACCACCAGCTCCAGCTGATGGGCATCACCGATGGCAAGAACCTGAGCCCCAGGGAAGTCGAAGCCACCCTGCTGTGGACTGCGCGCCTGGCGGACAAGGTGGCACTTCAGCCACTGCCCGCCGCCGATGCAGCCAGGGCCGGACATCTTTACTTGCTGGACCTCACCCGCGGTGCCCCTCCCCAATTCCTGCTGGAAACCGACGCCCTCCCCCAGCGCGAGCACTGCCTGTCCTGCGACCTTGGCGCAGCCATGGATGCACTGAAGGCCCATACCGGCCACGCAGGCATTCCCGGCCGCGATGCCTTGTCGGTCATCGTCGCGCAAAGGCTGATGGATGGCTGGCAATCACCCCGCCGTCGCCGTCATCAGCGCCAGGCCGTGATGCAGTCCATGGCGCTGATCGCGCAAATGCGCTCCATCCGCCAGATACTGGGCGGTGGCGCCGTCCGGCCGGACATGCAGGCCAGAATGCGCGACCGCATGCCGCCATCGCAGATATCCATCTTCCAGGCCATCAACAAGAGTGAAAGCGGCTTGCTGCTACGTGGCGACCCGGGCTACCAGTCACTGAAAATCGGCGAACTGCTGCTGATTGCCGACAAACAGGCACACCGTACCCCATCGCTGTATGCCGTGCGTTGGACCGCAGTATCCGAACACGCCAATGAAGTCTCCTGCGGCGCAGAACTGATAGGCAGCGACCCGGAAGCGGTCGATGTCATCCCGCTGGCAGCCGGCCAGCACGCCAGCTATCAGCCAGCATTGCGTCTGCCTGCCGCCGATGGCGACCACAATGCCGACCTGCTCATCATCCCCGGACACTCCTTGCTGCGCGGCAAGGAATTCCGCCTGCGCGACCAGCGCGGCGAACACCGGGTAAAGGTGACGCGCATGCACATGAATACCGGCCTGTATCAGGCCATGGAATTCCAGCCTGCAAGCTGACAGCCGCTGACAAAAAACCTGCTGCTGCCTTGCGCCCTCTTGCCCTACTTTTAGTACGGGCTGCGTCGGCCTGCATTGCCGCAGGGGCGCCACGCTGCCTCCTTAGCCGCTTCAAGAGCAAAAAACCTGCTAGCCGTAATGGCTGCAAGGCATCAGGCAGCCCAGCCTGCGCCCGGCAAGGCCGCACCCGTATCAGTCACTATGGCTCAGCAAGCCGTCACCGGCCAGCAAACGCGCTGCCAAGCGGACAATCTCCTCCACCCCGTCCCAATCGCTGCCCGGCCCGGCACAAGACAAGCCATCTCCAGCAGACAGCTTTCCAGCAGGCCAGAACTTTCCCAGCCCGCCCGCCTCCAATCACGCCATCCGCCAACAGGCCCTGCCGTATAATGAGCCGCCCGCCAGCACAGCAAGCCAGCCGGGCAGCCAAATCAAGGAGCACCCACCCGCATGTGGAACAGATTCACCAACCTGGGCGACCTCGCCGTCATGCTGCCGCTGGCCGCCACCATTGCCGTATGGCTGGCCGCGCAGAAGCAATTTTCCAGCAGCCTGCGCTGGCTACTGGCCTTCGGCAGTGCCGGGCTGCTGGTCGCCATTAGCAAGATCGCCTTTATCGGCTGGGGCATAGGCAGTAGCGATTTCGACTTTACCGGCATCAGCGGCCACACCATGCTGGCCACCGCCACCCTGCCGGTACTGCTATACCTGCTAAGTCGCGCCTGGCTACCGCGCCACAGCACCCTGGCACTGGCCACAGGCTGGCTGGGCGGCGCAGCCATAGGCTACTCGCGCCTGGAAGTCCACGCCCACTCGCTATCCGAAGTAGTACTGGGGTTTGCCTGTGGTTTGCTGGTCAGCAGCTGGTTTGCCAGTAAAACTGCAGAACGCTACAGCAGCAAAGCGGCAGTCTGCCTGCTGATACCAGCGCTGGTGGTATTCAACCTGCAATTTGGCAACAAGGCACCGGGGCAGGACATCATCACCCGGCTGGCATTGGCCATTTCCCAACACGAAAAACCCTACAGCCGTACTGACCTGCACGCTGAGTCCATGACTGGACAAAACGGCAGGCGGCCTTGAACGTGCCGGACAATAAAAAAAGCCTGATGAAATCATCAGGCTTTTTTACAGCTGGCAAACAGCTTCAGAACATGTTTACACGGCAACAGCGGCGGTGCCGGAAACTTTTTTCTTGCGCAGGCGCAGCAACACTGCAGCCAGACCAACACCCATCAGGGCGTAGGTTTCCGGTTCCGGAACCGGGGAAATCGACAGGTTGTAGTTGTAATAAGCAGACAGCTTGGTGCCGGAGAAAATGCTGCCAGTCAGCGTCAGCTTGTAAAGACCGGCTGCCAGCGGGGACTGGTCGAAAGAGGAAGACCAGGTAGAAGTATGGCTAGACTGGGCAAAGGAAGCGGTATCAGTCCATACCGAAGTCCAGCTACTGCCGGTTTTTTGCCACAGGGTAGCGGCAATGCTTTGCAAAGCGGAAGTACCTGTACCGGCTTTCTTGTACAGGAATACGCTGCCAGCCACTTCACTCAGGGAGTCCAGGGAGAACACGGTGGACTGAGAGAAGGAAGTAGAAGTTGTGCCGTTTACATTAACGGTAACCGGGGAAATCGGTGCCAAAACGGTGTCTGCAGCAGCATGACCTGCAGCAAAAGACATAACGGAGGCGATGGACGCACTAACCAGCAGCTTTTTGAACTTGCTCATTGACGAACTCCCTGAAGGATTTTGTATTTAAACGCTCTTGAAGACAGATACGGCCCAGAGCAATTCACGAAGATTTGCCAATACATCCATACTGCATCTGACCGACATACATATCTTTAACTTCTTTACATGGCCGAACTATAAAGCAGTGCTGGCAGATTGTCTTTCAAGCCTTTTTTACAAATACCCATCCTGTTCGTCTTTTCCTTCATTCCCAGCACATCCACGCCTGCCGAACAGCTCCACTATTAAACTTTGCTAGCAAATCAGCCTGTTACATCCTAGGTAAGCCCATGCAATTTCTGCGCAACAGGTAGGATTCTGCTATGGCATTAAATTAACAAAACAAATCATATATGTTAATTGATTTATATTTACTATTGAAATAACATGCAAGCCTGAGTTTTCAACATTTAACTACAAATAACATCGCCATCATCAAGTCCAGCCGCTGCAATTCCAAACAGGCCGACACTTGTCTTGCCTCCTTCAAAACTTGTTAACAATTTTGATCACCGCTCGAGAAACCAGCTCAAAAATTTGGCCATCGCGTAAAATTTCTTTGCCGTACTGTCGGTTTTTCGCAGCATTTATGCAACACGGATAGCAATACTTCCAGCAGAACAAGCAGATAGCCCTGTTCTGACATCAGGACTTTTCACCGCCAAACCACTCCCCCAGCATGCTTTTGATCACCGCCGCATTGAAGCGTGGCATGCGCCCGTCTGCCCAATCCTGACGGCCAAGGTGGTAGTTGAATCGTTCAAACTGGGCCGGTTGGCCGGGGGAATTATTGCGGGAATACAGCGTCACCCACGGGTCGCCCTCCCGCCAGGCAATGGCCACCGGCACGCCTTCCACTTCGCCCGACCACAGCTGGTCGCTTTCACAAAAGTGGACATCATCCAGCAGCACCATACTGACGATGGGCGCCAGGCCGCCGCGCTGGGCATAAAAGCGGCGCAAGTGCCGGCACAGCCGTTCCTTGCTGCCCACCGGCGCGTGCGCACCACGCAGCAAGAAGTAATTGCAGCTACAACTCATGCTGCCCGGGTCGACACGGTAACATTTACCCGGCGTGATACTGCTATGCATGATGACAGCGGGAAAATCCAGCGGCGGAAAGGTAAGACGATCACGCACAAAAGGGCCGCCACTTCTGGCCGCCGCCTCATCACTACGCCGGCGCGGCTGGGATGCAGGTGGAAGCTGGATTTCGGCGCAGGACGGCAATGCCACGTCCCGCTGCCCGCTCCGCTCAGCCCAGACAGCACCCAGCCAGGTGGCAAGCCCGGCAATGACAAAACCTGACACAACCAACACCAGCATGCTCAGCCACATATTTCCCCCGAAAACACATTCTCATTGTTATTGACTACTTTGCTTCGGCAGACTGCTTGTTCCAGCCCCGCCGCACCGACATTCATGACAAGCGATGCATGTGTTGTAGTGTATCCAACCCTTGTTTACTAATTTCCGCCGCATGCCTTGATCATGAAAAAACCGGCCAGTGGCCGGTTTTTTCATGATCTGCTTCTACATCAACAAAGCAGGATCAGCGCGATTTGACAAAGGGCACGCCAATGGCCTTAGGTGCTACCGCACGACCAACAAAACCAGCCAGCAGCAACACAGTCAGTACATAAGGAATGACCTGAATGGCTTGCGACGGAATCTGGCCGACGATAGGCAGATCCACACCTTCCAGCCGGATTTGCAGCGCATCGGCAAAGGCAAACAGCAAGCAGCCCAATACCGCCGGCAGTGGGCGCCATTTACCGAAGATGAGTGCCGCCAGTGCCAGAAAGCCCTTGCCCGCCGTCATCTCCTTGATAAAGGAACCGGTCTGGTACACCGACAGGAAGGTGCCGGCCATGCCGCACAGCACGCCACCCCAGAACAGCGCGATATAGCGCACCCGCGCGACAGAAACACCAGCGGTATCTGCCGCATGCGGGTTTTCGCCCACCGCGCGCAGGCGCAGGCCAAAGCGGCTGCGGTATACCACCCAGCTCACCAAGGGGATGATGAGGATGGTGAGGTAGACCAGAATGCTGTGGCCGGACAAGAGCTTGCTATACAGCTGACCGATAACAGGCACATTCGACAAGGCATCGGCAAACGGCAGGGCGATGTCGTGAAAGCGCGAATCATCATCCAGTTGCGGCGTATTACCACCTTGCTGGAACCAGGCTAGCCCCAGCACCGGCGTAATACCGGAGGCAATGGTATTGATTGCCATACCGGAAATCAGCTGGTTGCCGTTATAAGTCACCGAAACAAAGGCATGAACCATGGCCATGCTGACTGCCGCCATCACCCCGGCCAACAGGCCCAGCCAGGGCGAATGAGTGACAAAGGCCGCCGCGCCGGAGGCAAACGCCGCCACCAGCATCTTGCCTTCCAGGCCGATGTCCACCACGCCGGAACGTTCGGAGAACATGCCAGCCAAGGCGGCCAGCACCAACGGCGTGGCCACGCGGATGGTTGAATCAAGCAGACTGAGCCATTGCTCCATCACTTATCCTCCTTGCGTTTGAACAGCCCGGCGATGAAGGGCTCAAACAGGTTTTCCAGCGCACCGCAGAACAGGATGATCAAACCCTGGATGAAGATGATCATCTCGCGGGTAATCACCGGCTTTTCAAACGACAGCTCCAGCCCGCCCTGGGTCAGGCCGCCAAACAGCAAGGCGGACAGGATGATGCCTACCGGATGGTTGCGCCCCATCAGCGCCACGGCAATGCCGACAAAACCGACGCCATTGGTAAAGGACACATTCATGCGATGGGTGGAACCCAGCAGTTCGTTGATGGCAGCAAAACCGGACAGCGCACCGGAGATGCACATGGCCAGCATGATGGTTTTGCTGACATTGATACCGGCATAGCGCGCCGCGCTTTCGTTCACGCCGACGGTACGCAGCTGGAAGCCCCAGCGGCTATGCCACACCAGCAGGTAGAACAGCACGCAGGCCAGCAAGGCCATGATGAAAGTCAGGTTGAGCGGCGTATTGGGCAGTTCGATCCCCACACCAGCAGCCAGCTGATGCAGGGCCGGAATCCAGGCATTGTGACCGAACTCACGCGTGGTGGGGTTTTGCGAGCCGGCTTCAATCAGGTGATGGCCAATCAGGTACAACATCAGCGAATAGGCGATGAAGTTGAACATGATGGTGGTTACCACAATGTGGCTGCCACGCTTGGCCTGCAACCAGCCCGGGACGAAGGCCCAGGCCGCACCAAAGCCCATGGCTGCCAGAATACACAGCGGCACCAGCACCAAGGGTGGCAGGGTGTGGTCAAACGCCAGCACCACCAGCGTGACGCCAAGGCCAGCCAGATAGGCCTGCCCTTCCCCGCCAATATTGAACAGCCCGGCGTGAAAAGCCGTAGCCACGGCCAGACCGGTAAAAATGAAACCGGTGGTGTAAAACAGCGTGTAGCCGATGCCCTCACCACTGCCAAAAGCACCGCTGACCAAGAGCTGCAGGCATTCCCACGGATCTTCGCCAATCAGCCAGGTAACAAAACCGGTCACCAGCAAGGCGGCCAGCAGATTGAGTACCGGCAGCACGCTTAATTGCGCCCAGCGCGGCAAGGTGGACGGTTGTCCGAATTTCACTGTTTATGCCCCCCCATCAACAAGCCCAGCGATATGGTGTCGGCTTCTTTGGCCGCCACTTCGCCACTGATCTGCCCGCCCGCCATCACCAGGATGCGGTCGGACAAGGCCAGAATTTCTTCCAGTTCCACCGACACCAGCAAGATGGCCTTGCCGGCATCGCGCAATTCCACCAGCCGGCGGTGGATGAACTCGATGGCACCGATATCCACCCCGCGCGTGGGCTGGCCGATCAGCAGCAAGTCCGGGTTGGCGTGAATTTCGCGTGCCAGCACCACTTTTTGCTGATTACCGCCGGACAGCAGGCCCACACGCAGCTGGGCATTGTCCGGACGGATGTCAAACTGGCGGATGAAGTCACGGGTACGCGCCAGCAGTGCCTGACGGGAAAACAAGCCGCGGCGGCTGATGGTCTTGTCGTTGTGGTAGCCAAGAATGGCGTTTTCGAACATGGGGAAAGATTTCACCAGCCCCTCGCGCGAACGGTCTTCCGGCACATGGGCAATACCCTTCTGGCGATACAGCGCAGCACGTGGCTGGCTGGACTTTTCCTGCAGCAAGTCCTGGCCGTGATAGCGGATTTCACCACTGGTGGGTTCCACCATGCCGGCCAGCACTTCCAGCAGCTCGGACTGGCCATTGCCGGAAACGCCAGCGATGCCGACGATCTCACCGGCACGCACCTGAAAATCCAGCCCGTCCAGCAGCTTGACGCCGCGTGCATCTGTCAGGCTCAGGCCACGCACCTCCAGCACGGCTGTGCCGGGCGTGCGCTCGGCCTTGTCGACCTTCAGCGATACCTTGCGCCCCACCATAAGGTCGGCCAGTTTTTCCTTGTCGACATCGGCAGTGCGCACATTACCCACCACGGTACCGGCACGCATCACGCTCACCGCATCGGTAATGTCCATCACCTCGCGCAGCTTGTGGGTGATCAGGATCACCGTCTTGCCCTGTTCGCGCAGCGCACGCAGGATGCAGAACAGGTGATCGGCCTCTTGCGGTGTCAGCACCGCAGTGGGCTCGTCCAGAATCAGTACATCGGCACCGCGATACAGTGCCTTGAGAATTTCCACCCGCTGTTGCAGGCCCACGCCCAGCTCGCCCACCAGGGCGTCCGGGTCCACTTCCAGCGAATAATCGCGATTGAGCTGCAGCAAATGCGCCCGCGCCTGCTCCATGCCCTGCTTGAGCAGCAGGCCGCCTTCGGCCCCCAGCACAATGTTTTCCAGCACGGTAAAGGTATCCACCAGCATGAAGTGCTGATGCACCATGCCGATACCCAGCCGGATGGCTTCCTGGCTGTTACGGATGCGCACCTCACGGCCATTCACCCGGATGCTGCCGCTGTCGGCCTGGTAATAGCCGTACAGAATGCTCATCAGCGTGGATTTGCCCGCGCCGTTTTCCCCGATGATGCCGTGTATGGAGCCCTTGGCGATGTGCATGGACACATCGCGATTGGCCTGCACCGCACCAAAGCGCTTGCTGATGCCAGCCAGTTCGATGGCGAAATCAGTCATGCCTGTATTTCCCCGCATGCAATGAATCCCGGCCAGGCCACAAGAACCAAACAGGCACGAGAGCCGAAGCCATCGTGCCTGCAGTCCTCCCGGGCCGCAGCCGGGAAAAGGTCATCTAAAGACTTACTTCACCGGACAGCTGTTGTTGGTGCGATAGTCCACCACGCTGAGCTTGCCGCTGATGATGTCCTTCTTGGCCGCGCCAATCTTCTTTTCCATATCGGCAGAAATCAGCTTGCGGTTGTTGGCATCCAGCGCCCAGTCCACGCCGCCTTCCTTCAGGCCCATGACCTTGACTTCCGGCTTCCAGCTGCCATCCTTGGCGGACTTGAAGGTGTCGTACACCGCATTGTCCACGCGCTTGACCATGGAGGTCAGCACAAAGCCCGGATAGAGGTGGTTCTGGTTGCTGTCCACGCCAATGGACAGCTTGTTGGCAGTCTTGGCGGCCTGCAGCACACCCAGGCCAGTACCACCGGCAGCGGCAAACACCACGTCCACACCACGGTCAAACTGGCTCTTGGCCAGTTCGGTACCACGTGCCGGGTCGTTGAAAGCCTGCGGGGTAGTACCGGTCATGTTCTGGATGACTTCGGTTTTCTTGTTGGCGTACTTGGCACCCTGCACATAGCCACAGCCAAAGGCGCGGATCAGCGGCACGTCCATGCCACCGATATAACCCACCTTGCCAGACTTGGAGGCCAGCGCAGCAGCCATGCCCACCAGGAAGGAGCCTTCCTGTTCCTTGAACACGATGCTCTGTACGTTCGGCCCCTTGGCCACGGAATCAATAATGGTGAATTTCACCTTGGGGAATTCCTTGGCCACGGTTTCCACCGCCTGGGTGAAGGAGAAGCCAACGGAGACGATCAGGTCGGCATCCTTGCGTGCCAGGTTGCGCAGCAGTTGTTCTTTCTGCGCTTCGGAAGCGATGGTGCCCTCACGGTAGCTGATCTTGAATTCCTTCTTGAAACGTTCTGCGCCGTTGAACGCCGCCTCGTTGAAGCTCTTGTCGAACTTGCCAGCCTGGTCGTAAATCACTGCCGGGCTGAAATCCTTGGCAAAGCTTGTGCCAGCCAGTACGGACAGGGCAACGGCAAGGCTTGCACGTTTCAATTGAATGGTCATATCAGGAACTCTTGGTTTTGTTGGTCAACAGGCTTGTGCCGGACATGCCAGCACAGGCAGCTTCGGGAAGCCCCACCTTCCGCATTGGCTATTTTGCACACATCACCTTGTTGTAGCTAAACCGAAATCAGCCAACAAGGCGGTATTTCAATCTGATGGGCGCGGCGAATTGTAATGAGGGGGAAATTGACTGTAAACATTTTCCTCTCGACTTTGAAATACCCTGTCGCAAAGCTGGGTGTTGCGCGCAACAAAACCGCACCATGCTGCGCCCAACGCCATAAAACACATGCCAACATGCCATGACAAAACAGAAAATATGACGACTTGACCGGTGCAAGGCAAGATTGCACTGTCTTCCCCTTACCCCTTGCTGTGTCAAATCAGCCACGTCATGGCCAGCCACATATCCAAGCCGGGCGCAAAGCCCTACAATCGCGGCCTTGTTCCTGACCATACCACCATGCTACCCATCCTCTACCGCGACCCGCAGCTGATCGCCATCCACAAGCCATCCAACCTGCTGGTGCATCGCTCCGAACTGGACCGTCACGAAACCCGCTTTGCCATCCAGCTGCTGCGTGATCAGATCGGCCAGCGCGTTTATCCGGTACACCGGCTGGACAAGGGCACATCCGGCGTCTTGCTGTTTGCGCTGGACAAGGACAGTGCACGCGAGATGAGCTGGCAATTCGAACGCCAGCAAGTCAGCAAGCGCTATCTGGCGGTAGTGCGCGGCCATCCGGCTGAATCCGGCCATATCGACCACGCCCTCAGCCGCCGCGTGGACGACCTGGCCTGGCTGGGCGAGAAGGTGCAACCGGGCCCGCAGGAAGCGCAAACCGACTACCGCCGCCTGGCCACGGTGGAGCTGCCCATTGCAGTGGACCGCTACCCCAGCAGCCGCTATGCGCTGGTTGAGCTGTCGCCGCTCACCGGCCGTCGCCACCAGCTGCGTCGCCACATGAAGCACATCGCCCATCCCATCATTGGCGATGCCACCCACGGCAAGGGCGTGCACAACCGCATGTTTGCCGAGCACTTTGGCAGCCAGCGCATGTTGCTGGCCTGCATGGAAATGCAAATCACCCACCCGCTGACCGGCGCAGTCATCCAGTTGACCTGTCCGCTGGCGGAAGACTTTGCCAGCGTGGTGCGCGCACTGGGCTGGGAGCATGCGCTACCCGCCAACTGGCTGCCCGCCGTCTGATGTGCGGTCAAATCCGCTACAATGCCGCCATTGTCTTAGAAAGCTGATGCATGCTGAGTTATCGCCACGCCTTTCACGCCGGCAACCATGCCGACGTGCTCAAGCACCTGATTGAAATTGCCGTACTGGACTACCTGGGCCAGAAAGACAAACCCTACTGGTATATCGATACCCATGCCGGTGCCGGTGGTTACGCGCTGCAACAGGGTTATGCGGCCAAGAATGCCGAATACCTGAGCGGCATTGCCCGCCTGTGGGACCGTACCGACCTGCCACCCGCCGTGGCGGCCTATGTGGATGTGGTAAGGGAAATGAACCCGGACGGCGAATTGCGCTACTACCCCGGCTCACCCTGGTGTGCCGCCGCCGTGATGCCGCAAAGCGACAAGCTGCGCCTGTTCGAACTGCACCCCACCGACTTTCAGCTGCTGGAGCAGAACTTTGGCGGCCATCCGCGCCGCACCCAGTTGCAACAGGCCAATGGCTTTGAAGGCATCAAGGCCATCCTGCCGCCACCTCCGCGCCGTGGCCTGGTGCTGATCGACCCGCCGTATGAGGACAAGCGCGACTACCAGCACGTGGTGACCGCACTGAAAGAAGGCCTGAAGCGTTTTGCCACCGGGGTTTACGCGGTGTGGTACCCCTGCCTGCAACGCGCCGAAATGAAAGAACTACCCAAAGAGCTGAAAAAACTGCCCGCCAAGAGCTGGCTGCGGGCCGAATTGCATGTGCAGGCGCCATCGGCAGACGGCTTTGGCATGTACGGCAGCGGCATGTTCCTGCTCAACCCGCCGTGGACCCTGCCGGCCATGCTCAAAGAAGTCCTGCCCTATCTGGTTGAACACCTGGGCCAGGATGCCAAAGCCAGCTTCATTCTGGAAACCGGCGGCGATCTTTAAACCGCTCCCCGTTCCCGCTCCATTACGCCATGCCACCCTACGAGGTGGCATTTCTGTTTCCACACCCTGCAGACGCAAAAAAGCCGACCCGCAGGTCGGCTTTTGTCTGACAACCAGGCCGGCTTATTTCAGCAGCTTGCTGATGTCCTTGGCTTCCCAGTGCGGGAAGTGCTTGCGCACCAGCTGGTTGAATTCCAGCTCGAAAGCACGCAGGCGGGCCAGTTCGTCGCTCACCGGCTCGGCGCTGGATTCGGCCGCAGCCGTCACCATGCCCGCAGCGGCAGTGGCATTGGACAGGCGGTCGATAATGATGAAGCTACCGGTGCCACGGCACTGGGCATAGGCATCAAACACTACCGGGGCGTTAAGCTCCACGCGGCACAGGGCGATTTCGTTCAGTGCCAGCTCTTGCGCGTCAAACTGCTGCAGCGAGTTGACATCAACACGGTGCTCGATGGCAGCCACACGCCCGCTCACCACCTTGCCCGCCAGCTTGAAACCGTATTCCTTGCCCACCACCAGCGCTGCCTCGGCCATCCACACCACATGGGCGTCGAATGCCTGCGCCACATTGGGTTGCTGCTCGCCGGCACGCACAATCATGTCGCCGCGGGAAATGTCGATTTCATCTTCCAATGTCAGGGTAATGGCCTGACCGACAAAAGCAGAGGGCTGATTGCCTTCAAAGGTGACCACTTCCTTCACCTTGCTGCGCTTGCCGGATGGCAGGGCCACAATGGCGTCACCCGGCTTCACTTCACCCGCCACCACGGTGCCGCAGAAACCGCGGAAATCCAGATTCGGGCGGTTGACGTACTGTACCGGCAGGCGGAAGGCTTCCAGCGCTACGTCATGGCTTACCTGTACGCTTTCCAGCAGCTCCATCAGGGTGGCTCCCTGATACCAGCCCATGTTTTCGCTGCGGGTCACCACGTTGTCACCACGCAGGGCGGAGATCGGCACGAAGCGGATGTCCGGAATGGTCAGGTGCTCGGAAAAGGCCAGGTATTCTTCACGGATACGGTCGTAAACTTCCTGGCTGTGCTCTACCAGGTCCATCTTGTTGATGGCCACAATCACGTGCTTGATGCCCAGCAGGCTGACAATGAAGCTGTGACGACGGGTCTGGGTTTGCACACCACGGCGCGCGTCAATCAGGATCACCGCCAGATTGCAGGTGGAAGCTCCGGTGGCCATGTTGCGGGTGTACTGCTCGTGCCCCGGGCAGTCGGCAATGATGAACTTGCGCTTTTCGGTGCTGAAGTAGCGATAGGCCACGTCGATGGTGATGCCTTGCTCACGCTCGGCCTGCAAACCATCCACCAGCAAGGCCAGGTCGATTTCCTGGTCGGTGGTGTTGTACTTTTTCGAGTCACGCTCGATTGCCGCCAACTGGTCTTCGAAAATCAGCTTGGAGTCGTGCAGCAGGCGGCCAATCAGGGTGGATTTGCCATCATCAACATTGCCACAGGTGATGAAGCGCAGCATGTCCTTGTTTTCATGCTGCTTCAGGTATTCCAGGATATCGCTGGCAATCAGCTCGGACTGGTGAGACATGATCGTTCTTTCCGCTGTAGCCCACCGCCAGGGCGATGGGCATCAATTCTTCAGAGTGGTGACTGGATGGAGCCGGGCTTAGAAATAGCCTTCCATCTTTTTCTTTTCCATTGAACCGGCCTGATCATGGTCGATCAGACGGCCCTGACGCTCACTGGTGGTGGTCAGCAGCATTTCCTGGATGACCTCCGGCAGCGTGGCGGCAGTGGACTCCACCGCACCAGTCAGCGGGTAACAGCCCAGCGTACGGAAGCGCACCTGCTTCTTGGTGATGCTGGCTTTTTGCTCGGGCGTCAGGTATTCCAGGATGCGGTCGTCATCAATCATCACCAGCGTGCCATTGAGGTTGACCACTTCACGCTCGGCGGCGAAATACAGCGGCACGATGTCGATGTTTTCCAGGTAGATGTACTGCCAGATATCCAGCTCGGTCCAGTTGGACAGCGGGAACACGCGGATGCTCTCGCCCTTGTCGATCTTGCTGTTGTAGATGTTCCAGAGTTCCGGACGCTGGTTTTTCGGGTCCCAGCGGTGGTTCTTGTCGCGGAAGGAATACACGCGCTCCTTGGCGCGGGACTTCTCTTCGTCACGGCGCGCGCCACCAAATGCCGCATCAAAACCGTATTTGTTCAGCGCCTGCTTCAGGCCTTCGGTCTTCATCACGTCGGTGTGCTTGGCACTGCCTACGGTGAACGGGTTGACGTTAGCCTTCACGCCCTCTTCATTCACATGCACGATCAGGTCCCAGCCTTCGGCTGCCTGCTTGTCGCGCAGCGCATACATATCCTTGAACTTCCAGGTGGTGTCCACATGCATCAGCGGGAACGGCGGCTTGCCCGGCGCAAATGCCTTACGCGCCAGATGCAGCATCACGGCAGAGTCCTTGCCGATACTGTACAACATGACCGGATTTTCAAATTCCGCTGCAACTTCACGGATGATGTGGATCGACTCGGCTTCCAGCTGCTTGAGATGAGTCAGCTTTTGTTGACTGATGTTCATGATTCCCGCCTGTTCCTGGCCTGTCTGCACTCTTGGCGAGCACAGCATGATGGTTTGCTTGACGCTCAATGTACCGGAAGCACTGCTTTTTTCCAAAATCAGTTGGATATATCAATATGCACTATCCAAGTGAAAATTCAGTCCAAAGAGCAATAACGCAATGCTGATTAAGCCATGCCGTGCCGCCTGTTTCGCCATATAGTGACAAGCAGGGAGAAAACATCATGAACCGCGACAACAATAATGCGGAATACCAGGTCAGCCGCCGTATCCAGTGCCGCGATGGCAGCGTGCTATTACTGTGCGGCCTGGATGGCCAGCGCTATCTGCTGGATCCACTGACAGCCACTGACAACCGCCCGGCACCTGCGCACGGCCTGCTTGCCAGCCCGGACACGACAACCCAGCTGGCCGGGCTGCAATACAGCTGTTACCCGATGGGTGACAACCAGCTGCTCAGCGACACACTGACCAGCAAACCGGATGACCGCACAGCCGCCGGCATGCTGTGCGACTGCATGGAAGCATTGCTTCACCTGCAGCGGCATCAACTGATCCTGCCGCGACTGGATGCAGAACACATCCTCCTGGACCAGCAAGGGCAGGCCTGCCTGCTGGCCGGGCAAGCCACGACCGCAACGGACCAAGCACCATTACAAGACAATGTTCGACAGGCCGGGCAGCTGTTTTACCACCTGCTCACCGGTAGGCCGCATGGCAACCTGCCACTACAGCAATTGCGACCGGATCTGGACCCGGAACTGCACCAGCTTTGCCAGAGCTTGCTGGATTGCCATGCAGAAGCCAGCACAGTCAGCCGTGCCGCCCTCGCCCAGTTGCAAGACTGGCTGGTCCGGCAGCAGCGCTTCATCCGCAGCGAGGGCAATCAGCAGGCTGCATTGCAGCAACTATTGCAGCGCATGCGTCACAATCCGGATTTCCCCGCGCTGTCGCAGGCCATCAATGCCATCAATCACATCGGCAATGCCGACAGTGAAAGACTGCAGGTACTGGCGGAAATCATCCTCAAGGATTTCTCACTCACCAACAAACTGCTGCGGGTGGTCAATACTGCCAATTTCAGCCAATTCGGCGGCGCAGTCAGTACCATTTCGCGCGCCATCGTCATTCTCGGATTTGACACCATCCGCAACCTGGCACTGACGCTGCTGCTGTTTGAACACATGCACAACCGCAGCCATGCCCAGGAAGTCCGTGACGTCGCCACCAGCGCGCTGTTTTGTGGCTTGCTGGCCCGCAGCCTGGCCCGGCACAGCCGTATGCAAGAGGCAGAAGAAGCACTGATATGCGGCATGTTCCAGCAACTGGGTGAATTGCTGTGCGTGTACTACTTCCGCAATGAATATCACCTGATCCGCAAGAAAACCGAGACCGGCAGCAGCCCGGCACAGGCAGTACAACATACGCTAGGCATTTCCTATGCCGCCCTGGGCAGCAGCACAGCCGAAGCCTGGAGCTTTCCCGAACGCATCGTCAGCAGCCTGGAACCTTACCCACCAGGCCCGGTTCGACAGCCACAGCACAATGCCGCCCGGCTGCGCATGCTGGGTAACCTCGCGCAGGAGCTTACCCAGTTGCTGTCCAGCCCCGGTACCGCAAACACCACGCAAGCCCAACAACTCCTCACCCGCTATGCGCGCGCCTTGCCACTGGAAATCAACAGCCTTCATGCCGTCATTGCTGAAACCCAGGCAGAATTTGCCAGCACGCTGCATGAATGGAGCAATGAAGTACATGTGCAGGGCAAGGCCCAACAGCTGAAAGGTGCCACACTGGGCACGCATCCGGACAGCAAGCCAGCCGCACCGGCAGCCGAGCTGGAATCCAGTTGCCTCGCCTCCGGCCCTGCCACCACATCCTTGCTATCCAGTGGCATACAGGAAGTCACGTCCACCCTGCTCGGCAATTACCAGCTTAACGACCTGCTGCGGATGATTCTGGAAATCATGTACCGCGCAGTAGGCTTTGATCACGTGGTGCTTTGCACCAAAGACCCGCGACAAAACATGCTGCAGGCCCGCTTCGGCTTTGGAGAAAACACCGCAGCCTTGCTGCCGGTTTTCAAAGTGGACCTGCAGCAGCAGGACAATGCCTTCTGCATCGCCATGGAACGCAATGTCGACATCTTTATCGAAGACGCCAGTGCAGCAGCCATCAGTAGCCATATTCCGACATGGTATAGACAACTCAATCTTGCCCAGACATTTATCATCTTTCCGCTGGTACTGGAAAAGAGGAAAATAGGCTTTCTTTACGGTGATAAAAAGCAGGCACACAGCCTGCCCTTGCGGCCAGACGAACTGAATCTTCTCAAGACGCTACGCAACCAGGCCTTGCTGGCCATTCGCCAACAGCAGAACTGACCCAGCCAGAGAAACCGCTTGCCTTCATTAACCCCGACCACCACAGCACTGACCCGCAGAAGCCTGCTACGACATGGTCTGGCCGTTGCCGGTGCCGGGCTGCTGCAAGCCTGTCGCACACCAACACGGCCCACCACCATTACCACTACACCTAACGCCATGCCCATGCAAAATCACGAAATTGCGCTACTTGCCTGCTCAGGAACACTACCCAACGCCTTGCAGCGTCAGCATGGCGTGGATCGTTTGCAGCAAGCCGGGTTCAGCATCAGCAACCGCAACGCCATAGACAGACAGTACCAGCGCTTCGCCGGCACCGATCAGGAACGGCTGCAAGACCTCAACCAGCTGACACAGCGGCAAGACATGCCGCGCATGCTGCTGGCGGGTCGTGGTGGATATGGCGCATGCCGCCTGCTGCAGGACATTGATTACCAGCGACTGTGCCCAATGCTCAAGGAAGCAGGCACCCAGATCATGGGCTACAGCGACTTCACCGCCATTCAGCTTGCCCTGCTGGCCAAAGGGGGCGTTGGCAGCTTCGCCGGCCCCATGCTGTACAGCGACTTTGGCGGCCGCAAACTCAGCCCGATGACCATGCAGCATTTCATTCAGGCAACAACAAGCGAAAACTGGACTGTCTTCACACCAACGCCACAAACCAGCACCGCAACAGGTGAAGGCATATTCTGGGGCGGCAATCTGAGCGTCTTGTCCAGCCTGGTCGGCAGTCCTTTTCTGCCAGACATCCAGGGTGGCCTGTTATTTCTGGAGGACGTTGGCGAGCAACCTTACCGACTGGAACGCATGCTGCAACAGCTCTACCTGGCAGGCATTTTGCAGCGGCAAAAAGCCATTTTTCTGGGTGATTTCGCCATGGGCCGCATCGTGGATGCCTACGATGCAGGCTACACACTGGACACCGTGATTGCACAAATACGCAGCCAGCTAAAAATCCCCGTTTTCACCGGCATTCCCTTCGGACACATTCACGACAAGACTACCCTGCCACTGGGCTATCCAGCCCACTTTGCCGCGGATGAAACCGGCCTGACACTCACTTTCAGTCACTATCCGGCACACTCCCCCTCCGGACTCACACTGGACCGGCTGCTGACGGAAAGCTAAGCGCACCAATGCAAAAAGCCACCCCAGGGTGGCTTTTTGTTTGACTCTGCACGCTTTCGAGGCCGCAAATTAGTGTCAATTTTCCTCATGAGCAGTACCAATCCGCCAGCATTGCGCATGGCTGTTACCGCAGCCCAAAAGCACAAAGCCCAGCTCGGTTGAGCTGGGCTTCGAAGGGGGAGTCTGGCAGTGTCCTACTTTCACATGGCGAATGCCACACTATCATCGGCGCTAAGGCGTTTCACGGTCCTGTTCGGGATGGGAAGGCGTGGGACCACCTCGCTATGGCCACCAGACATAAACTGTCAACAAACTT
>NZ_JAELUD010000259.1:0-301 GCF_016429185.1 Aquitalea sp. ASV11 | reverse complement strand
CCCCCCCCCCCCCCCCCCCCCCCCCCCCCCCCCCCCCCCCCCCCCCCCCCCCCCCCCCCCCCCCCCCCCCCCCCCCCCCCCCCCCCCCCCCCCCCCCCCTCCCCCCCCCCCCCCCCCCCCCACACCCCCACATCTTACTGTTCGTCGGCAGCGTCAGATGTGTATAAGAGACAGGCTCAGTCTGGTCGCCGCTCCGGGAATCTCCAGCATGGCGGAACTTCGCCAGGCCATTATCGGGGTGGATGCACCCGATACCGGTTTTGCCCTGGTGCTGTATGCCTTGCTGGAGCAGGCCGGGCTC
>NZ_JAELUD010000258.1:0-301 GCF_016429185.1 Aquitalea sp. ASV11 | reverse complement strand
GCATCAGCGAGGCAAACTCGCTGCTGGTGGGGAAAAATGCCTTGCTGATATAGCTGGCATAAAAACCGAACAGAAAGAAATCGAACTGTTCGAGAAAATTGCCACTGGTCACGCGCAGTACCGCACCTGTCTCTTATACACATCTCCGAGCCCACGAGACGAACGCAATAATCGCGTATGCCGTCTTCTGCGTGAAAAAGGGGGGGGGGGGGGGGGGGGGGGGGGGGGGGGGGGGGGGGGGGGGGGGGGGGGGGGGGGGGGGGGGGGGGGGGGGGGGGGGGGGGGGGGGGGGGGGGGGGGG
>NZ_JAELUD010000257.1:0-301 GCF_016429185.1 Aquitalea sp. ASV11 | reverse complement strand
CCCCCCCCCCCCCCCCCCCCCCCCCCCCCCCCCCCCCCCCCCCCCCCCCCCCCCCCCCCCCCCCCCCCCCCCCCCCCCCCCCCCCCCCCCCCCCCCCCCCCCCTTTTCCAGCAGAAGACGGCATACGAGATTATTGCGTTCGTCTCGTGGGCTCGGAGATGTGTATAAGAGACAGGTGCTGCCGTGGTGGTGATTGCCTTCCTGCCGTGGCTGGATCGTTCCCCGATCAAGTCCATCCGTTATCGCGGTCCCAAGTTCAAGTTCATGCTGGTGCTGTTCATCATCGCCTTCATCGGCCTGG
>NZ_JAELUD010000256.1:0-301 GCF_016429185.1 Aquitalea sp. ASV11 | reverse complement strand
CGGAATCACGTTGGACGCATGGCCGCCGTGGATGCTGCCCACGGTGAGCACCCCCATGTCCAGCGGGTCGACATTGCGTGACACCACACTTTGCAGCGCGGTAATCACGTGGGCACTCACCAGCACCTGTCTCTTATACACATCTCCGAGCCCACGAGACGAACGCAATAATCTCGTATGCCGTCTTCGGCTTGAAAAGGGGGGGGGGGGGGGGGGGGGGGGGGGGGGGGGGGGGGGGGGGGGGGGGGGGGGGGGGGGGGGGGGGGGGGGGGGGGGGGGGGGGGGGGGGGGGGGGGGGGGG
>NZ_JAELUD010000255.1:0-302 GCF_016429185.1 Aquitalea sp. ASV11 | reverse complement strand
CCCCCCCCCCCCCCCCCCCCCCCCCCCCCCCCCCCCCCCCCCCCCCCCCCCCCCCCCCCCCCCCCCCCCCCCCCCCCCCCCCCCCCCCCCCCCCCCCCCCCCCCCCCCCCCCCCCCCCCCCCCCAACACCACATCTTACTGTTCGTCGGCAGCGTCAGATGTGTATAAGAGACAGACCCTCACCAGCGGCCAGCTGGCAGTGCAGTTGGTGGAAACGCTGGTGAACGACAGCCCGGTGGAAGCAGTCTGGCTGGCTGCCGGGCTGGCCGCCTGCAGCACCCACCCGGTCAGTCGCGCGCTGG
>NZ_JAELUD010000254.1:0-300 GCF_016429185.1 Aquitalea sp. ASV11 | reverse complement strand
CCCCCCCCCCCCCCCCCCCCCCCCCCCCCCCCCCCCCCCCCCCCCCCCCCCCCCCCCCCCCCCCCCCCCCCCCCCCCCCCCCCCCCCCCCCCCCCCCCCCCCTGTTTCAAGCAGAAGACGGCATACGCGATTATTGCGTTCGTCTCGTGGGCTCGGAGATGTGTATAAGAGACAGGGGCATTTCCTGCGCATGCACATCCGCCGGTGGGCGTTGCTTGAAGTTGCCATAACCGGCCACCGCCAGATTCAGCACCACAATCAGTACCAGAAACCACTTCATGATTCGCACGCTACTCTCAA
>NZ_JAELUD010000253.1:0-302 GCF_016429185.1 Aquitalea sp. ASV11 | reverse complement strand
CCCCCCCCCCCCCCCCCCCCCCCCCCCCCCCCCCCCCCCCCCCCCCCCCCCCCCCCCCCCCCCCCCCCCCCCCCCCCCCCCCCCCCCCCCCCCCCCCCCCCGATTTTCAAGCAGAAGACGGCATACGCGATTATTGCGTTCGTCTCGTGGGCTCGGAGATGTGTATAAGAGACAGCCACTGAGCAGGCCCAGTAACAGGAACAGGCAGACAAACAGACCCAGCACCTCGGATGAGGTCAGCCCCATGCAGCGCAATACCGCCACTGGCTGCCAGTGCCGTGCCAGATAGCGCCGCACCGCCA
>NZ_JAELUD010000252.1:0-302 GCF_016429185.1 Aquitalea sp. ASV11 | reverse complement strand
CCCCCCCCCCCCCCCCCCCCCCCCCCCCCCCCCCCCCCCCCCCCCCCCCCCCCCCCCCCCCCCCCCCCCCCCCCCCCCCCCCCCCCCCCCCCCCCCCCCCCCTCTTTCAAGCAGAAGACGGCATACGCGATTATTGCGTTCGTCTCGTGGGCTCGGAGATGTGTATAAGAGACAGGGTCAATGGCGTGCTGCGCAACTTCTTGCGCCAGCGCGAGGAAATGCTGCGCCTGGCGCAGAAAGATCTGGAAGCTGCCACCAATCACCCGCGCTGGTGGGTGAAAGCCATCCAGCAGGCCTATCCG
>NZ_JAELUD010000251.1:0-302 GCF_016429185.1 Aquitalea sp. ASV11 | reverse complement strand
CCCCCCCCCCCCCCCCCCCCCCCCCCCCCCCCCCCCCCCCCCCCCCCCCCCCCCCCCCCCCCCCCCCCCCCCCCCCCCCCCCCCCCCCCCCCCCCCCCCCCCTTTTTCAAGCCGAAGACGGCATACGCGATTATTGCGTTCGTCTCGTGGGCTCGGAGATGTGTATAAGAGACAGTTGCCGGCCAGTGCCACCCGCGCCGGGTGGCGGTGGTGCAATTGTTGACCGTATCCTTGCTGGCCGCTCTGGGCTGGCAACTGAGTGGCGAAGCCGCGCCACAGTCGCATCCGGTATTGCTTGTCAG
>NZ_JAELUD010000250.1:0-302 GCF_016429185.1 Aquitalea sp. ASV11 | reverse complement strand
CAGTTGCTGCAGATCACCTTTGACGGGCCGGCCAGCAAGCCCAACAGCTTCGCCATTGCCAACCCGGCGCGTGTCGCCTTCGACTTTGCCGATACGCAGGTGAAGCTGCCGAAGAACACGGTTGAGCCTGTCTCTTATACACATCTCCGAGCCCACGAGACGAACGCAATAATCGCGTATGCCGTCTTCTGCTTGAAAAACGGGGGGGGGGGGGGGGGGGGGGGGGGGGGGGGGGGGGGGGGGGGGGGGGGGGGGGGGGGGGGGGGGGGGGGGGGGGGGGGGGGGGGGGGGGGGGGGGGGGG
>NZ_JAELUD010000027.1:0-50705 GCF_016429185.1 Aquitalea sp. ASV11 | reverse complement strand
CCCCCCCCCCCCCCCCCCCCCCCCCCCCCCCCCCCCCCCCCCCCCCCCCCCCCCCCCCCCCCCCCCCCCCCCCCCCCCCCCCCCCCCCCCCCCCCCCCCCCCCCCCCCCCCCCCCCCCCCCTTTACACCCCCCCCCCCCCCCCCCCCCCCCCCACATCTTACTGTTCGTCGGCAGCGTCAGATGTGTATAAGAGACAGGGATAAAACGCGTTGGTGTCATGGTTGATTCAATTTTCATTCATTCTGTTTTGATAATATGTTTTGAACAAAATAGTGGGCAGTCTCTATTTACTAACAGTTGATAAGTCAATGTTTTGGATTGAACTTGCGCGAATAAAAGAACTTTCATCTCATTTGTTAGTACGGCTCTATCAAAATCAGAGCTTTCTGAGTTAATTCATGCGGATGACTCAATGTAAGCTACGTTTATGTTAAAAAAGTCATGCCATTCGCAATTGCTACAATTGCCAAGATTGGAATTTATTAGTTGTATGTAAAATTTATTCCTTGTTCTTATGCAAGAAGCTTGGTATATGAATGAATGACTTTCTTTGTTGTATTTATAATTTTGAATGCGTACTAGCGATTTATTTTTATTAAAAAATGCAACGCTTTGTGAAAAGCAATATGAGTCACTATTTTCATTATTTTTGTTTATGCATGTTGAAGTGATTATTATCATATTTTTATCGCAATTTAATAGGTCAATGTTTGCGTAGTATGTTTTTGATTCAAGTTTTTTATTTGTTATTGATTCTGCTTGTGTGGCTTCACTGATGTGTTGTTGTAAAAATATTGATATTATGATTAATTTGTATTTTGATAATGGTATTTGATTTTTCATATTTTTACTCATCATAAAATCTTTGTAAAAGCGGGTTGAAATTTTTGGCTTTTTCTATTGTCTGTCCGCATGATTCACCATTTTCAATGTCATCCCAAAAACTTTATATAGGTTTGTCATTGCTTTCTACTTGTTTCTGTGCATGGGTAGACGTTTGAAATCCTTAAACATCCATCTGTTATCTCTTCTTCGCTGCATATATATTCATAATTATTTTTATTATTACTTCTGTATATAGGGTGGCAAAATCCTGGACCTTCTATTCTAAAGTCAATATTTTTACCATCTATAATCTCTGTTGCACTAACTCCCATGATATTAAATTTACGTTTTATAGTTCCATCGAAATTCTTTTCATATAGGTAAGTGTGCATACCTGTACTTCCTGATGTGCATGTATTCCCAATTGAGATTATTATTCTTAATGTGTCTTTGAGGTTGGATTTTATCTTGGTAATATTAAATTTCAATTCACCACAGCCATTTTTGTCAATCAGATTATTTCCTCTATTTTCAATTGCTAAATCATTTATGATGAAATTTATTTCTGCTAAAGTTGCGCCAGTACCAACTAGCTGTTTTTGAAAATATCAAAATTTCCAGCGTTTGTGTAACTGCTCATTAAAAGTGTAATTAAAATTAATTTTACTTTGGGTGGTATTGTATTCATTGGGTATATGTAAATTTCTTTGGATATTTTCAATTGTAAAGTGTTGATGTGTCTTGATGATATATTTGTGGTTTTGGTTTTGTGGTATTCATTTTTAATATTCAGGTTTGATGATGTAAACTTTCCGGTTTGCATCTACTTTAAAGTTGTTCCATAGATGTAAATAGCTTATTTCATCAATATAAGCTGTTACTTGTAGTGTGCATGTACTGCTTTGTTTGAAGACTATATTTTGAAGTAAAAATGCGAAGCGTGTTGTTTTCGGAAGCTTTGAAGCTAGATTGCGAAATGCATTACTTTTGGTAACTATTTTTATGCTGGCATTTATTAAAATCTTTTTTTGTGATGACGAAATGCTTTTGCATTCTTTGGGTAGAAATGCTCCTGCAAATAGCGTTGGAGAGTTAGTGCTTGCAAAACAAGTGATGGTTATTGCAATGATGCATATGGTTTGTGTGAGTTTGCTTTTTTTCATTAAAGTGTCTCATTAATATGCGCATTAATTGGCTCTATATTGCATGGTACTTGGTGTAAGTATCTTGTTGGTTAAGATAATGCAAAAAATCTATACTCCCATTTTTATGGAAAAAGCCATGTGCGTATGGAAAGTTCAGTTGGTAGGGGGGAATAAGCATCTTTATTAAAGGTGGAGACGTCATTATCTCCGGGCAATGTTCTGTTCACGTTCGCTCATGGTTGTCTCTGGTGTTGATGGGTGTTAGTTAATAGATATGATTTTTCCATCTGTTAAAATAAATTCTCCTCTTAATTTTTTATTGCATCTTTTATTGTGTTTATATAATATTGCGAAGCCTAAAATTTTGTAATTGCCATTGTTCAATGTTTGGGCTGGTGTCTCTACCCTCGTTCCTGGTAATGTGATTCCATATCTAATTGGGAAATCATTAATCGTTCCGCTGCCCATTTGTCTTGTTGCTAGTGAATTCAATGACCAGTAGTACGTATTGCTTTCTATGCTATTTTTTTTGTGAGACACTTTTTCAACTAAAATGCTATGAAGCTCAGCATTGTCATCATTCTCTCTTCCTGCGATATCGATATAAAAATTATTGGTGTTGTCTTTGTAGGTAATGGTTTTGGCGAAATTGTCACACAGGCTTGTCGAGTAAGAGTCGCATCCATTTAATCCGCTGCAAATAAATATGCTTGAGATAAATTTAAAAAAATACCGCTTCAGAATTTGAACTTTATGAGTTGGCCATCTATTAAAATTCATATTTATCTCCGACGGCGTAATTTGTGCTGTTAAATCGCATTTAGTACGGTGGTGGTTGTGTCTTGTAGGAGTGGTTTGATGGTAATGAGTATTTGTTTGGTAATGTACAGTATTGTTTTGTATAATTCTTAATTGTGACTAATGGGTGGTTGATATTTCCATGGACAGTGCCTGGCATCCATGGGTGAGAAAGTTTTATTTATCTATATTTTCTATTGAATTGTTTGAAAATTTAAATTTCCCATTTAATCTATATGAATTTATCTTGCTATTTTCAGGGAAAACTACGGCGCCAATAATTGTGTATGTTCCATTTGTAATTTTTACTGGAGCTATGTCTAGTTTCATGTATTCTGAAAGATGTCCGTATTTTATTGGAAAGTCATTTGTTTTTTCGTAAATATTTCTTGCGGCACGAGACCCAATTGACCAGTAACTGTTTGACCCTATTACATTTCCGTTCAATTTTCGAATGGACATTAATTGAATTTTAATATATTTATTTTTATATTTTTCAGGAATATCTATGATGAGTTCATTATTTTTTCCTATGTGGGCGGTTGCTGTGATCCAAGACTCGCATTGAAGTAATGAGCAGGGATGGCATCCCGATAGTGCTACTAAAATCAGCAAATTCGCTAGGTATGTATGCTTACGATAATATGAGTTATGTATCATTGCCTTCATGCTTAATGATGAGATTCATTGGTAAGTTATGGTTTTGATTCTGCTTATGTAAATAGTCTGTTGGGACAGTATGGTTTTGGTGGCAAGGAATTGAGCGAATTTGGCTAACCCTTAGTGTCATGATTCAGTATCGTAAATGTGATGCTCCAGTGTAAAAGGAAAAATCTATTAAATTGAAATGAAGAGAGTATTTATATAAAGAATGGTAGTTTGATCTGAATTGAGAGGATGGCCAATCGGTGTGCTGATTCTGGCTAAACTTTTTTGGAATTTTCTTGTTATTGCTTATGTTGCCATTTTGCGTAATGAAAAATGATTTTTTAATTGGCTTGGCTGACTCATTTACTGACGTTGCTGTGGCATGGCTGAATGTTGCAACAAGTAATATAAAGTGAATGAATAATGCTCGCGCGTGTAATGGTGGCTGTGTAAGGGTGATGCGTGGCGATTGCAGGCTATTTGTGCCGCATGCGGTTTGCCTGTACTGGTTGCGCTTGATGCAGTGAAATGGGGAGGTAGTGTGTTGGCTCGGGTTGCTCTTACGCTGTGCGCAATTTCACTTTCCCTTGGCTATGGTGTAGCCGCGATTTCCTGGGATTGAATGCAGGCAGGGTGTTGAGGCAAAAGTAGCGCTTGGTGAATGATGCGGACGCATGTGTGTCGCTAAGTGGTTTCGGCGTGTTGCAGAAGGCTTGTTGACCGCCAAAGGGCGGGTATGGGGCTGCTTGGGAGGTATTGAGGCAACAGTAGGCACAACAGGGCCTTTCGGCTCTGCTGTGCCGGAAGCGCACAGGCTGTCTTAGCGCGGCAAGCCCAGCGCGTAGCGGATGACTTCGCGTTTGAGCGGGCCGGCCTTGTCGGCCAGTTTCAGCCCCAGTTTGCGGGCGGCCTTGAGCGGCGGGATGTTGTTGCTGAAGCCGAAGCAGAAGGCGTCCATGCCGGTCTGCATGGCCAGATTGGCCGGTTTGCGTCGCCGCTCGTAGGCTTTGAGCACGCTGATATCGGCAAAGTCGCGGCCTTCGCTGACGGCGCGGCTGATGATGTCGGCCAGTTCGGCCACATCCTGAAAGCCAAGATTGACCCCTTGCCCGGCCAGCGGGTGAATGGTGTGGGCGGCGTCACCGGCCAGCACCACGCCATCCTTGGCATACGTCGCCGCATGGCGACGGGTGAGGGCGAAGGAGCCGCGTGCCAGCAGCTGGCGGATGCCGCCCAGCTTTTGCGGGAAGGTGGCACTGAAGGCGGAAACCAGTTCTTCGTCGCTCAGTGCCACCAGGCGCTTCACTTCGGTGGGCGTGTTGTACCACACCAGAGAGGCATGTGGGCCGGTGAGCGGCAGGAAGGCTTGCGGGCCGGTGGCGGTAAAGCGTTGCCAGGTGATGTCCTGCTGGCCGTATTCCATTTCGCAGCTGGCCACCAGCGCATGCATGGGGTAGTCCCAGCTGGTAATGCCGATACCGGCTGCATCGCGCACCTGGGAGCGGGCTCCATCGGCTGCCACCAGCAGGCGGGCCACCAGCACGGTGCCGTCTTCCAGTGTGACGCGGGATGCCTTGGGCGAGTAGACAATGCTGGCAATGCGCGCCGGGCAGATATAGCGGATGTCGTCTTTTTCTTGCAGGCAGGCGGTGGTGGCCAATTGTACGATGCGGTTTTCCACGATGTGCCCCAGTGCGTCCACACCGGCTTCGGCGGCATCAAACAGGGTGCCGTTCTGTTCCTGGTCTTCCCATACCTGCATGCGGCGGTAAGGGGCGGCGCGCATGGCAAGGATGCGTGGCCAGGCGCCCAGGCGCTCCAGCAAGCGGGCCGATGCCGGGCTGATGGCGGAGACGCGCAGGTCCGGTGCCTGTGCCGGGTCAAACGCCGGGGGAGCGGTTTGCTCCAGTACGGCCAGCTTCAGGCCCTTGCCACTGAGTGCTGCGGCCAGGGCGCTGCCCACCATGCCCCCGCCGACGATCAAGATATCCAGATGTTCCATTACGGCCCTCATGCGGCGCATTGCGCCTGATTCTCGTTGCAGTATTGCGCGCGATTGTGCCAAAGGCGGGTACTGCCGGCTTTGGTCTGGATCAAGCGCGGGGCAGGTGCGCGGCTTCAGTCGCCGGAGTACAGCGGGCGCTCTTCCAGCACGGCGCGCAGGCGCGGGGTGACATGCTGGATGAAGGCTTCGTATTTTTTCGGCAGGGGCTGGCGGTAGGGAAATACCAGATACACCGGCCAGCTGCCGCCTTGCCAGCCCGGCAGTACCCGTACCAGATGCCCGCTTTCCAGATAATGGCTGGCCACATAGTGCGGCAGCAGGGCCACGCCGTGGCCGGCAATCAGGCCGGAGATGAGCGAGGCGTACTGGTCGCAGACCAGCATGGGGCGGGTGGTGATGGATTTGAGTTCGCCGTCTTTTTCCAGCCGCCATTCCCGGCCATAGACATGATGGCTGTTGAGCAGGATGCGGTGGCGGCACAGGTCGTCCGGGCTGTTAAGCGGCGGGGCCTTGGCCAGATAGTCGGGCGAGGCGTAGGGCGCTTCCCAGACAAAGCCCAGCGGCTTGGCCACCAGGCGGTCGTCGTGCACATTGCGTGAGCGGATGCAGAAGTCGACGCCGTCGTTGATCGGGTCTTGCAGGCGGTTTTCCGCACGCAGCTCCAGTTCCAGATCCGGATGGCAGGCTGCCAGTTCGGACAACATGGGAGCCAGCAGGTACTGGGCAAACGAGGCGGTGGCGCTGATGCGCAACGGGCCTTCGATCAGGCCCTGCGCTTCTTCGATATCAGGCCCTACTTTTTCCAGCATCTCGCGCAACTGGCGGGCATGCGTCGCCAGGCGCCGTCCGGTTTCGGTCAGTGCCACGCGGCGGGTATTGCGCAGCACCAGCACGGTGCCAAGCTGCTGTTCCAGCTCTTTCACCAGCTGGCTGATGCGGCTTTTGGCGCAGCCAATGTCATCGGCGGCAGCGGTAAAACTGCCTTTGCGCGCCAGCGCATCAAAAGCCAGCAGGGCATCGGGCGATGGAGTGGGATTTGTTTTCATGGCAGAACAGTGCGTGGTAAGGGCGATGTATTTGACGGCGTTTTTCACGATATTAGCATAGGGCTACCCAGTTTCCTGAACAGTGCCAGGAATTTTCTTAACATGCCGTCGGTCAGACAGGCTTATTTTGTATTGTTTTAAATTTTGAACATTGAAGTCATTTTGTTAGGATTATTCTGTGAAATTGTCCTGTGTATGATTGATTGGCATTATTTTCAGAACGATGCTTAATCAAGAAAGGCAAGACAATGAAAGTATTGGTTATTGGTGGACGTGGTGTTATCGGTAGTGCCGTGGTGGCATTGTTGTCAACAGAACATGAGGTGCTGGTGGGCGGGCGTCATGATGCTGAGGTGCGGGTGGACATGACTGACCCGGCCAGCATTGAGGCCATGTACCAGGCGCATCCAGACCTGGACGCGGTGGTGGTGACCGCCGGCCATGTGCCGTTCAAGCCCTTGCAACAGCTGAGCGAGGACGATTGGCAGTCGGGCCTGCATGACAAGCTGATGGGGCAGGTGCGTCTGGTGCAGATCGGTGCGCGCCATCTGCACGCGGGGGCGGTATTCGTGCTCACTTCCGGCCTGTTGGAGCGCGAGCATATCCTTGGCGGCAGTTGCGCCAGCGTGGTCAATGCCGGTCTGGCGGCCTTTGTGCGCTCGGCGGCACAGGAGTTGTGGGGCCAGGCGCGGGTGAATCTGGTCAGCCCCGGTGTCGTGGCGGGGGATAAGCGTGGTGCCGGGGCCTTTGCCGGTTTCATGCCGGTGAGCCGTGAGCAGATTGCCCAGAGTTATCTGCGCGCCCTGACCCAGCCCCTGACTGGCAAGGTGCTGGAAGTCTTTCCCGAAGTCACGCACTAAGGCCGGATGTGGGAAAATGAGCGCCGCCGGTGATACGCACCGGCGGTTTTTCTTTTGCCATGGATTGCTCATGTTGCCCACTTTTGCGCTCAGCGCCGCCATGCTGCTCTGGGCCAGTGCCTTTATCGCGCTGAAAATCGTCTTTGTCGTGTTCGACCCGCTGGCGGTGCTGTTTGCCCGCATGGTGCTGGCCAGTTGCTGCATTCTGCCCTTGTTGTGGCAGCGGGCAGAGCGTTGGCGTTACCAGCGTGGCGACTGGCGCTGGATGCTGGCCATGGGCCTGGCAGAGCCCTGTCTGTATTTTCTGTTTGAAGCCCAGGCGCTGGTGAATACCAGTGCGGCACAGGCATCGGTCATCACTGCCACCCTGCCTTTGCTCACCGGGGTGGGGGCCATGCTGTTCCTGCATGAAAAAATGAGCCCGCGTGCCTGGCTGGGGCTGGTCATTTCCTTTGCCGGGGTGCTGTGGCTGACGCTGGACAACCAGGTGTCCGCCCAGGCGCCCAACCCGGTCTTGGGCAATGCACTGGAGTTTTGCGCCATGTTGTGTGCCACCGGCTATGTGCTGATTGCCAAGCGCCTGTCGCGTCGTTATTCGGCGCTGGCCATTACCGGCATGCAGACGGTGCTGGGCAGCGTCTGGTTTGGCCTGGCGCTGCTTAGCCCCTGGGGCCATTGGCCCAGTCATTTTCCACTCTGGCCCAGCCTGATGGTGGTGTACCTGGGGGTGTTCGTCACCCTGGGGGCATATGGCCTGTACACCTGGGCTGTCAGCAAGATGCCGGTGTCGCGGGCATCGCCCTTCATCAATCTGATTCCCTTGTTTACCGTCCTGCTGGCGTGGTGGCTGCTGGATGAAACCCTGGTTCCGGCGCAATGGCTGGCCTGCCTGTTGGTGCTGGGTGGGGTGTTGCTGGGCGAGGGAAGGTCTTCTGCCAGACAGTCTGAAGGTTAAGTTTGGTAAAAACTGGTCGATATGGCAGATAACGATGTGCTGTACCATCGTCTGCACAAGGGTTAACGCGGCGTTGTCAGCGAACTGACACTATAAATAGCACAGGTCTTGTCGGCGGAAACCGCCGATCAGCCATTCTCTCCGACCGGGGGCGGTTCCAGAGTGAATGGCTTCTCTAAATCAATAACAGGATGCTAGGCGTGATGAACAAGACATGGCAGATCCGTTCGCGGCAGGCGGCGGTCATACTACTCGGGAGTGGTTTGCTGGTAACCGTGGCGCAGGCCGAAGAAAAGGCTGCGGCAGCAGCCGAACACGGCAAGCCCATTGTCTTGCCGGGCAAGCAGGCGGCATCAGCCGCAGCGGAAGCACCGACCAAGACCATCGTGTTGCCGGGCAAGCTGGCTGCATCCATGGCAGCTGCGCGCGCCAAGCCCAAGGAGCCGGAAACCCTGCAGCCTGAAGTAAAGCAAGGGGCGGCACCTCTGCTGAAAGCACCAGTGGGCCCGAGCCCCGAGGTACATGCCCCCGGCGGTAGCGTGCACGAGGCCAGGCGTGCGGCCAAGCCACGCCGGGCCAAAGCCAAGCCCAAGGCGATGGAGCGCAAGCCGGAGGAGAGCAGCCATGACGAACACGGCCATGGCTCCGAAGTGCAGCAGGTGCGTACAGCCGTAAGCACCATCCTGCATGACAACAGCGATTACATGGCGCACCACAAGGCAGCCTACTTCAAGACCTTTGCCGACAAGCAGACCCCGCGCGCAACCGTGGTGACCTGCTCTGATTCGCGGGTGCAAAGCGAGGTGATGGACAAGAGCGCCGTCAACGACCTGTTCATGGTGCGCGACATCGGCAACCAGCTGGCCACTGCCGAGGGCTCGGTGGAATACGGCGTGCGCCATCTGCACACCCCGCTGCTGATTTTTGTCGGCCATGCCGCCTGCGGTGCCATCAAGGCTGCTTCAGCCGATTACAGCAAACTGGAGCCTGCCATCCGCAAAGAGCTGGCCACCATCAACATTCCGCAGGGCATCGACCCCACCGATGGTGCGCTGCTGAATGTGAATAACCAGGTGGAAAGCGCCATCCTGAAGTTCTCCGGCGAGGTGGAAGCCGGGCATCTGGCCATCCTGGGCGCGTTCTATGACTTCCGCAACGATTTGCACCAGGGGGCGGGCAAGCTGATCATCACCAATCTGAACGGTGAAACCGAGCCGGGCAAGATTCGCGAACTGATGAAGCAGGGCCAGTATTTCAAATACAGCTTCATGCGCTGACCGCTGCGCAGCTGCCTGACCAACACCGCCACCGCGTAGACCCGCGCTGGCGGTTTTTCTTTTTGTACGGCCTGTTTTTGTAAGTGACAGACTACAGGCTGACTGAAGCGGACTTTGAATGATTTGCCAGTTCATGCTGTTTTTCGTCGCTGGCGACTTATTTACTTGGCCTGGCGCAAAACGATGAACAGATAAAAAGAGTAATCTGCCTTTAATAATGATTTTTCCAGTAAAACAAAGGCGCTGGCCTTGTTTGTCTGACAATTTTATTTGCATGGTTGTAGTGGATTAATTACAGTATGCAGGGCTGTATATTCAGTTTGTATTTGGCAAAGCCTGCCGGATGAATACGGCGATAAACTGAATGTCATGCAGCCCGGGCAGATTTCTTTTTTGTCATTGGAGTCGTGTCATGTCGGTATCTTCATTGGAACAACTCGATGCGCTGGTAGCGCGTGTCAAACAGGCCCAGGCGGTTTTTGCCGAATTCTCCCAACAGCAGGTGGATGTGATTTTCCGCAGCGCAGCGCTGGCCGCGGCGGATGCGCGCATTCCGCTGGCGCGCATGGCGGTGGAAGAAACCGGCATGGGGGTGATGGAAGACAAGGTGATCAAGAATCACTTTGCCTCCGAGTACATCTACAACAAGTACAAGGATGAAAAGACCTGCGGCGTGCTGTCGGAAGACGACAGCTTCGGCACCATCACCATTGCCGAACCCATTGGCATCCTGTGCGGCATTGTGCCCACCACCAACCCCACCTCCACGGCCATTTTCAAGGCGCTGATCGCGCTGAAAACCCGCAATGCCATCATTTTCTCGCCCCATCCGCGGGCGCGGCGTTCCACTTGCGAAGCAGCGCGGCTGGTACTGGAAGCTGCCGTGGCTGCCGGTGCACCGCAGGACATCATCGGCTGGATAGACGAGCCTAGCGTGGAGTTGTCCAACGCGCTGATGCAGCACCCGGACATCAACCTGATTCTGGCCACCGGTGGCCCCGGCATGGTGAAAGCCGCGTATTCCTCCGGCAAGCCGGCCATTGGTGTGGGGGCGGGCAATACCCCGGCGGTGATCGACGAAACTGCCGACATCAAGCGCGCCGTGGCCTCCATCCTGATGTCCAAGACTTTCGACAACGGCGTGGTATGTGCGTCCGAGCAGTCAGTCATCGTGGTGGACAGCATTTACGAGGCGGTGCGCGAACGCTTTTCGCGCCATGGCGGTTACATTCTCAGCGCGCAGGAAACCGCCGCCGTGGCGGGTGTCATCCTCAACCGTGGCAGTCTGAATGCTGCGATTGTCGGCCAGAGCGCGGTGAAAATTGCCGCCATGGCCGGCATTGCCGTACCGGCCGACACCAAGGTGCTGATTGGCGAAGTGAGCGACCTGAGCAATGACGAAGCCTTCGCCCACGAAAAGCTGTCGCCCACGCTGGCCATGTACCGCGCCCGCGATTTTGCCGATGCCTGCGACAAGGCCGCAGCGCTGGTGGCACTGGGTGGCATCGGCCACACCTCGGCGCTGTATACCGATCAGGACTTGCAAGGCGAGCGCATCCGCTATTTTGGCGACAAGATGAAAACCGCGCGCATCCTGATCAACACCCCGTCCTCGCATGGTGGCATCGGTGATTTGTACAACTTCAGCCTGGCGCCGTCGCTGACACTGGGTTGCGGTTCCTGGGGCGGCAACTCCATCTCGGAAAACGTCGGCCCCAAACACCTGATCAACAAGAAAACCGTGGCCAAGAGGGCGGAAAACATGCTGTGGCACAAACTGCCCAAGTCCATTTACTTCCGCCGTGGCTGCCTGCCGGTGGCACTGGAAGACCTGGCTGGCAAAAAGCGTTGCCTGATTGTGACCGGGCATTATCTGCTGGAGCACGGCTTTGTCGATGAGCCGGTGCGCCTGCTGAAAAAAATGGGCCTGGAAGTGGAAGTGTTCTTCGATGTGCCTGCCGACCCCACGCTGGCGGTAGTGCGCAAGGGGGCCGAACTGGCCCATGCCTTCCAGCCGGACGTGATCATGGCGCTGGGCGGCGGCTCGCCAATGGATGCGGCCAAGATCATCTGGGTGATGTACGAACACCCGGAAGTGCATTTTGCCGATCTGGCGCTGCGCTTCATGGACATCCGCAAACGCATTTACCAGTTCCCCAAGCTGGGCGGCAAGGCCATGCTGGTGGCGGTGCCCACCACCTCCGGCACCGGCTCGGAAGTCACGCCGTTTGCCGTGGTGACCGATGAAGTGACCGGGGTGAAATACCCGATTGCCGACTACGAACTCACCCCGCACATGGCCATTGTTGATGCCAATCTGGTGATGGACATGCCCAAGTCGCTCACCGCCTTTGGCGGCATCGACGCGGTGACGCATGCGCTGGAAGCCTATGTGTCGGTGATGGCCAACGAATACTCCGACCCGCAGGCCCTGCAGGCGCTGAAGCTGCTGAAGGACTACCTGCCATCGGCCTATCTGAACGGCGCACGCGACCCGAAAGCGCGCGAGCAAGTGCATAACGCCGCCAGCATTGCCGGCATCGCCTTTGCCAACGCCTTCCTGGGCGTATGCCATTCCATGGCGCACAAGCTGGGTGCGGAGTTCGGCCTGGCGCATGGTCTGGCCAATGCCTTGCTGATCAGCAATGTCATCCGCTACAACGCGGCTGATATTCCGACCAAGCAAACCGCGTTCAGCCAGTACGACCGGCCCAAGAGCGTGGCGCGCTATGCCGAAATCGCCCGTCATCTGGGGCTGGAAGGCGAACGCGATCACGAGCGGGTGGAAAAACTGGTGCAGTGGGTGGACGAGCTCAAGCAGATGCTCAACATCCCCATGTCGATTCAGGCAGCCGGAGTGGAAGAGGCGGACTTTCTGGCCCGGGTCGACCAGTTGGCCGAAGCGGCATTTGACGACCAGTGCACCGGGGCCAATCCGCGTTATCCCTTGATCAGCGAACTCAAACAGCTGCTACTGGACAGCTACTATGGCCGGGCCTGGTGCGAAGCGCATTTGCGCGATGCCGCCAGCGATGTTGCCGTGGTGCGCAAGTCCAAGGGCAAGCTCAAGACCGTGTGACGGCGGGCAAGCAAACCTGTCAACACCAGACCAGCCCGGAGCATGCTCCGGGCTTTTTCCTGCCCGCTGCATGCCATGCCGGGTGTGCTGGGTTAAGCTGTCTGCTTGACCAGCCCGTGATGGAGCGCAGCATGCAAATCGACACTATTCCCTTTGGCGTGACCGACTGGTCGGCCATCACCGCGACCGAGCACCCCGGCGAAAGCGGCATGGCGCTGTGGCGCACCTGCCAGTTCGGCAATATCCGTGTACGCATGGTGGAGTACAGCCCCGGCTATGTGGCCGACCACTGGTGTCGCAAGGGTCATATCCTCCTGTGTCTGGAAGGTGAACTGCTGACCGAGCTGGCCGATGGCCGCCGTTTCATGCTGACCCCCGGCCTGAGCTATCAGGTGGCTGATGAAGCCGAGCCGCACCGCTCGTCAACCCGGACCGGGGCGCGGCTGTTCATCGTGGATTGAGCGCGGCCCATCACACCCCTGCGGTGTGGTGTCTGCTTGCCACAGGGTCATTACGCTATTTTGTGGCCTCAGGCGGGCTTGCTCTTGCGGCTGCTGCGTGCCGGTTTGGCGGCGTCGGTTTCGCTGGCGCTGACCGGTACCGGTTTCACCTTGGTCCGCGTGTCTTTGGGCTTGACGGCGGGTTCTCCTTTTTGCAGATGCAGCAGGCGGCGGCGGATGTCGTCGGTATCCAGCCAGATATCCTCGCCCTTGCTGATGCGTTCCAGTTCCTGATCACTCAGGAAGGGGCGGCAGACATTGCGCATCACCTTGTCGAACCATTTGCGGCTGGCCATCACCTGCGCTGCCTGTTCGTTACCCTTGCCCACCGAGGCGGATGAGTAGTTGTGGAACATCAGCTGGCAGGTGTCATGTACGATCAGCTCGTCGCCGGCCAGGAAGATCAGCGCGCCCATCGAGTAGGCGCGGGCTTCCAGAATGGTGATGACGTGCGCCTCGCTGGCGGCGATATTGTTGATGATCTGCAGGCCGGTATCGAAATTGCCGCCGGGGGTGTTGAGGTGCAGGAAGATCAGGTCGGTGGCACTGGCTGTGCGCAGGGTGTACAGCAGGTCGGTGTACTGGATGGGATCGACAATTTCACCGGACAGATAGTAGGAAATCTGCCGGATCACACCTTGTGATTCATAGCGGCGGAAGGCTGGCAGTTTCACATCGTCGTCTTCGTCGTCGTCAGTGCTGCGGTCTTGCAGCGGGGCGTGGTAACGGGAGTGGGTCATCGCATTTTCCTGTTGTTGTAAGGATGAGGAAGGCTGCGTGTTGCACTGTCAGTGTAGCCCTGCCACCACAAGAGCGACCAGCCTGTTTCCTACCTGTTTTGCGATATGGCAATGCAGGAAACAGAAAAAACGCCTGCGGCACCGGGCAGCAGGCGTTGTCGGCTGAGATCGGACCAAACCTAGCCCAGCTCTTTCAATAGCTCCTTCACCCGCACCACGCGCAGGCCCACTTCTTCTATCTTCGACTCCACCCGCAGCTTGTCCTGCCCGGCCAGTTTGTAGTTCTTCTTGCTCTGGATCAGCTGGATGATTTTCATCGGGTCGATCGGCGGGTTCTTGATGAACTGCAGCTGGATGGCCACTTCGCTGGCGTCCAGTTTGGCCACGCCCAGGGGCTTGGCCAGCAGGCGCAGGCGATGGCTTTCGATCAGCGTTTTCACCGTTTGCGGTGGCAGGCCGAAGCGGTCAATCAGCTCCTCGTGGATGGCGTCGATGTCCTGCTCGGTTTCGCAGGTGGCCAGGCGCTTGTACAGCACCAGCCGTTCATGCACGTCCGGGCAGTAGGCATCCGGCAGCAGCGCCGGGCTGTGCAGATTGATTTCGGTGGTGACGCCCAGCGGTGCGTCCAGGTCCGGCTCGCGACCTTTTTTCAGGTCGCGCACCGCTTGTTTGAGCATCTCGGTAAACAACGAGAAACCCACTTCCTGCATTTCGCCCGACTGGCCTTCACCCAGCACTTCGCCCGCACCACGGATTTCCATATCGTGCATGGCCAGATAGAAACCGGCGCCCAGCTCGCCGGACAGCTGGATGGCTTCCAGCCGTTTGCCGGCGTCCTTGGTCATGCCGTCCGGGGTGAGCAGATAGGCATAAGCCTGATGATGGCTGCGACCCACCCGGCCACGCAGCTGGTGTAGCTGGGCCAGACCGAACTTGTCGGCACGGTTGATCAGGATGGTGTTGGCATTGGGAATGTCGATGCCGGTTTCGATGATGGTGGAGCACAGCAGCACGTTGAAGCGCTGCTGCAGGAAGTCACGCATTACCTGTTCCAGCTCGCGTTCGCGCAACTGGCCGTGGGCCACGCCGATACGGGCTTCCGGCACCAGTTCTGCCAGTTTTTCCTGCATGTTGGCAATGGTGTCCACTTCGTTGTGCAGGAAGAACACCTGACCGCCACGCTTGAGTTCACGCAGGATGGCCTCGCGGATGACGCCGTTGCTGGCCGGGCTGATGAAGGTTTTCACTGCCAGGCGGCGGTTGGGCGCAGTGGCGATGACCGAGAAGTCGCGCAGTCCTTCCAGCGCCATCGACAGCGTGCGCGGAATTGGCGTGGCGGTGAGGGTGAGCACGTCCACATTGGCGCGCAGGCGCTTGAGCTGCTCTTTCTGGCGTACGCCAAAGCGGTGCTCTTCGTCGATGATTACCAGCCCCAGGTTCTTGAACTGTACGTCCGGCTGCACCAGCTTGTGGGTGCCGATGACAATGTCCACCGTGCCCTCGGCCAGGCCCGCCAGCGCGGCCTTGCTTTCCTTGGCGCTGCGAAAGCGCGACAGCTCGGCAATCTTCACCGGCCAGTCGTTGAAACGGTCGGAGAAATTCTGGAAATGTTGCTCGGCCAGCAAGGTGGTGGGCACCAGCAGCGCCACCTGCTTGCCGCCCATCACCGCGACAAAAGCGGCGCGCAGCGCGACTTCGGTCTTGCCAAAGCCCACGTCGCCGCATACCAGACGGTCCATCGGCTTGCCGCTGCACATATCGTGGATGACGGCCTCGATGGCATTGGCCTGGTCTATGGTTTCTTCAAAGCCGAAACCGGCGGCAAAGGCGTCGTAATCGTGGTGGGACAGGGTGAAGCTGTGGCCTTCGCGCGCGGCGCGCTGGGCGTAGAGGTTAAGCAGCTCGGCGGCGGTATCGCGCGCTTTTTCGGCGGCTTTCTTCTTGGCCTTCTCCCAGGCCGGATTGCCCAGCTTGTGCAGCGGGGCTTGCTCGGACGGGCCACCGGCATAGCGCGAGATCAGGTGCAGCTGGCTCACCGGCACATACAGGGTGGCATTGTCGGCGTATTCCAGCTGCATCAGCTCGGTTTCGCCTTCGCCCAGGTCCATCGACACCAGGCCGATATAGCGGCCAATACCGTGCTGCTCGTGTACCACCGGGTCGCCGGATTTCACTTCGGCCAGATCGCGCAGCATGGAGTCCGAGCTCATCTTCACATGGCGGCGGCGGGTGTGGCTGCGCGCAATATGCTGGTACAGCTCGCTCTCGGTAATGATGGACAGCGGCGGTTGTTGCTGGGCAAAGCCGGAATACAGCGGGGCCACCACCAGCGCCAGCGGCATGTTGCCATTGGCAAACTCCTGCCAGTTGTCGATCAGTTGCGGCTTGATGCCATGTTCCTGCAGGAACTGCACCATGGTTTCGCGCCGTCCCAGGCTTTCTGCCGTCAGCAGCACGCGCTGGCCGCTGCTTTGCAGATAATGCGCCAGCTTGTGCAGCGGGTTGTCGGCGCGGCGCTCGACGGCCAGATCCGGCAATTGCAAGACGGTGCTGTCTGCATCGGTAGCGGGAATCTCGATGCGCGAATAAGGTTTGATGCGGCCAAGGAATTCGTCCTGACGCAAGAACACATCGGCCGGTGGCAGTACCGGGCGTTCCGGGTCGCCCTGTGCCATGTGGTAGCGGTTCTGTACGTCTTTCCAGAAGGTGTCGGCGGCACCGGCCACGTCGCGGTGCAGCACCACCAGGGCGGATTCGCCCACGTAGTCGAACAGGGTGGCGGTTTCGTCGAAGAACAGTGGCAGGTAGTACTCGATGCCGGCAGGGAACAGATTGGCCGATACATCTTTATAAATGCGACTCTTGGACGGGTCGCCTTCCACGCGTTCGCGATAGTGCTGGCGGAAGGCGGTGACACCGCTTTCGTCCGCCGGATATTCGCGTGCCGGCAGCATGCGGATTTCCGGCACCGGGTACAGCGTGCGCTGGCTGTCCGGGTCGAAGGTGCGCAGGCTGTCGATTTCCTTGTCGAACAGGTCTATGCGGTAGGGCAGGGTGCTGCCCATGGGGAACAGGTCTACCAGACCGCCACGAATGGAAAACTCGCCCGGTGCCATCACCTGGGTGACGTGACTGTAGCCGGCCATCACCATGTCGGCGCGTAGTTGCTCCACATCCAGTTGTTGCTTGCTTTGCAACAAAAAGGTGCGGCCCAGCAGGTAGCTGACCGGCGAGAGCCGTGTCATGGCGGTGCTGACCGGTGCAATCACCACCTGGCATTCGCCGCGATGGATTTGCCACAAGGTGGCCAGCCGCTCGCTCACCAGCTCGCCGTGCGGCGAGAAATGGTCGTAAGGCAGCGTCTCCCAGTCAGGCAGCAAGGCCGCCTTGATGTCGGGGGCAAACCATGGCAACTCGGCCTTCAGTCGTTGCGCGGACTGGGCATCGGCAGTCAGCACCAGCAGGGTGTGGCCGGCCTGGGCCAGGCCTGCCAGTACGGCAGCATCCAGGCCATCGGGCAGGGCAGGGCAGCGGGTCTTCTGACCGGCGGGGGCAATGCGAGGCAGTGTGTCCAACATTCTTCTTCACATTCGTGGATCTGCGAGTATTATACCAGCGGGCATTTCACGCCATGGGTGTGTTTGCCATCCATTTACAAGAGGCCACAAGGCCCGCGACCCGCCACATATCCGTACCTCATACCAATAATCACCGCCCGGCATTGCCGGGCATGGACGGACTGTGGCTGTAAAGGATTGGGAGAGTGAAAACTAAGGGGATGTTTGCCGGCTGGCTGGCTTTTGCCGTGTTTGCCGCCAGCTTGTTGCTATGGCCCAGGAGCGCCCTGGGTGAGATTCCTTTGTACGGTTTCCTGCCACACGGCCTGTTTGCCGGCTGCCTGCTATGGCGCGGCTTGCGCCGGGTGTGGTTCTGGCCGCCGGCAGCCCTGCTGCTGACCAGCCAGTGTTTGCCATGGCCATGGGCGACCGCCCTTAGCCTGTCCTTGCTGCTGCTGCTGCCGGGCGCACACTTGTTGCGCGCTTCACCGGCCACTTCAACCGATGGTTCGGCCATCTCCCGCTTGTTGCTGAACCTGCTGGAGGTGTGTGCCTATTTCACCGCTCCGCCCATCGCCTTGCTCGGCGTCTATTCCTTCTGGCATGGCAGTTTGCCCGAGGTATTGCAATGGATGGCGCAGGCCGGTGCCTGCTGCATGCTGGCCATGACTTCCTGCCTGCCACTGCTGCGGTTGAGCAGCCTGCCTGACCGGCGTCGCTTGCTGGAGTTGCTGGTGATCTTGCTGGTGATGCTGGCGGTGTGGGCATCCATGGTGAGCAATGCGCAAGACCTGCCCATTCCGCGCCCGGTACTGTTTTTCCCCTTGATGATCTGGGCGGCCTTCCGTGGCCGCTTGCTGGGTGCCTGCCTGTCCGGTGGCTTGCTATGCCTGTTATTGTCGCTGCCCGGTTTTTTCCCCGGTCTTTACCTGTATGCCGGCAGCACCGAGCTGATGACCGAAACGGCGCTGTGCCTCACCTTCATCGTGGCTTCCTTGCTGGTGGCAACGCTGAGTGATGTGCACCGCCGCAAGGAAGACGAGCTGAACGAATTCCGCTCGCGGGTGGAGTCGCTGGTCAACAACAGCCCCAACATGATGTCGCTCAAGGGGCTGGATGGGCGCTTCCTGCTGGCCAACCGCGCTTACAGCCGCATGCTGGGCGTCACCGAATACGCCATGGTGGGCCGCCTAGTGAGCGATTATTTTGCTCCTGAAGATGCCAAGCGCATCCAGCAGCAGGACGAAGTGGTACTCAATTGCCTGGAGCCGCGCCAGTTTGAAGAAAGCTTCACTACCGGTGGCAGCACCTTCACCATGCTGGTGACCAAGTTTCCGCTGTTCGACAGCCAGGGTCGCCCGGCCGGGGTAGGCAGCGTGGATACCGACATCACCCGTACCCGCGAAGAGCAAAAAGCCAAGAAGGAAGCCGAGGAAAAATACTGGGCGCTGGTGGAACAAACCCTGGTGGGTATCTACATCCTGCAGGACGAGCGGCTGGTGTACGTCAACCCCAAGCTGGCGGATATTGTCGGCTATCGTCCGGAAGACATGCAGGACATGCCGCTGGAAAGCCTGCTGCCGCCCAGCGAGGCCAGCCGCATCCGGCTGCAGATCAAGCGCCGCCTGCGCGACAACATCCAGGTGATGCACTACACCACCCGCGCCATCAGTCGCGATGGCCATCTGGTGGATCTGGAAGTCCACAGCCGTCTGGTGGAGTACGACGGCAAGCCCGCGTTGATTGGCGTAGTGGTGGACATTTCCGACCGCATTGCCGCCGATACCAACCTGAAGCTGGCGGGCAAGGTGTTCGAAAATTCAGCGGAAGGCATCCTGATTCTGGACGCCGACACCCGCATCATCGCCGTCAACCATGCCTTTACCCGCATTACCGGTTACCAAGAGGGTGAGGCGCTGGGCAAGCTGTCGCGCATCTTCAGTGAAAACGACGACGCAGTCAGCCAGCAAATGCTGGAAGCCCTGGCGCAGCACGGCCACTGGCAGGGTGAAATGCGCGACCGGCGCAAGAATGGCGACTGGTATCCGGCCGAGTTGTCCATTTCACTGGTGCGCGATGACGGCGGCTTCCTCAGCAACTACGTGGCGGTGTTTTCCGACATCACCGTGCGCAAGCAGGCCGAAGAGCGCCTGCAGTTTCTGGCCAATCACGACCCGCTCACCCGCCTGCCCAACCGCAGCAGCCTGATAAGCCGGCTGGAACAGGCCATTGTCGACATGAGCGGCGAGCCGACCCCGCTGGCTGTGATGTTCATCGACCTGGACCGTTTCAAGCTGATCAACGACTCCTTCGGTCACCAGTCCGGTGATGAACTGCTGCGCGAAATTGCCATTCGCCTGTCCAATTCGGTGGGCGAGCGCGGCCTGCTGGCGCGGCAAGGTGGCGACGAATTCACCCTGCTGCTGACCGAATTTGCCGATCAGGCCGAACTGGCGGCGCTGGCCGAAGACATCCTCACCGTGCTGGGCCGTGGTTTGCGACTGGAAGAACACGAAGTGTTTGTCACCGGCAGCATCGGCATCAGCGTGTTCCCCAATGACGGCACCGATGCGCGCAGCTTGCTGAAAAACGCCGATGTCGCCATGTACCGCGCCAAGGATGCCGGCAAGAACACCTACCAGTTCTTTGACGCAGAGATGAATACCCAGACCTTCGAGCGTCTGCTGCTGGAAAACGGCATGCGCCAGGCGCTGGAGCGGGGCGAATTCGAACTGCACTACCAGCCGCAACTCAATGCCGCCAGCCGCGACATGTCCGGGGTGGAAGTGCTGATCCGCTGGCGTCACCCGCAACTGGGGCTGATTCCGCCACTGCGCTTCATTCCGCTGGCCGAAGAAACCGGCCTGATCAAGCCGATTGGCGACTGGGTGCTGCAGGAAGCCTGCCGCCAGATCAAGGCCTGGGACGATGCCGGACTGTTCGTGCCGCGCGTGGCAGTCAACCTGTCGGCGCGTCAGTTCGAACAGACCACACTGGTGGAAAATGTGGCGCGTGCCTTGCAAACCACCGGGCTGGATGCCAGCCGGCTGGAACTGGAAATCACCGAAAGCATGATCATGCAGAACCCGGTGGAAGCCGTGCACCAGCTGGCCGAACTGAAAGCACTGGGCGTGTGGCTGTCGATTGACGACTTTGGCACCGGTTATTCCTCGCTGTCGCATCTCAAGCGCTTCCCGCTGGATACGCTGAAAATCGACCGCTCCTTTGTGGATGGCCTGCCGGGCGACGAAGATAATGCCGCCATTGCCGAAGCCATCCTGGCCATGGCCAAGAAGCTCAAGTTCAAGGTGGTGGCCGAAGGGGTGGAGAATGCCGCCCAGGCAGACTTCCTGGAACTGAAAGGCTGCACCTTGTTGCAGGGCTATCACTTTGGCAAGCCGGTGCCGGCGACGGAGTTCCCGCAACTGGCCGAGCAACTGGCCAAGTCGGCCCGTCTGGCCGTACTGGCCGACTGGCAGGGCGGTCTGTGATGGGCAACGGGCAGCGGTTTGGCAGCAAGCGCCGCCCTTTGCAGCTACAATAGCGCCCATTCCCGTTTACAAGGCTTCAAGCGCATGAGCAACAAGCGACTCATTCACGGCTTTCATGCCATCAACGCCCGCTTGTGGCAGAACCCGAAAAGCCTGATCGAAATCTGGCTGGCTGGCGGCCGCCACGATGAGCGTGCCAAGGCCGTGCTGGAAAAAGCCGGCGAAGAAAGCATCAAGCTGCACATTGTCGACAAGGCCAGGCTGGACAGCATGAGCGGCAATGCCCGCCATCAGGGCGTGGTGGCGATGATTGACGCCAGCCGCAACCATGTCGACCTGGACGACGTGCTGGAAAACCTCAACGAACCGCCGCTGCTGCTGATTCTGGACGGCGTGACCGACCCGCATAACCTGGGTGCCTGCCTGCGTGTGGCCGACGCCATGGGCGCCCATGCGGTGATTGCCCCCAAGGACCGCTCGGCCGGGCTGAATGCCACCGTATCCAAAGTGGCCTGCGGTGCCGCAGAAGTCATCCCCTACATTACCGTCACCAATCTGGCACGCACCCTGCGCGACCTGAAAGACGCCGGGGTGTGGATTGCCGGCACCACCATGGAAGCCGATACTGATCTGTTCCATGTGGATGCCGCAGGCCCGCTGGCCTGGGTGATGGGCTCGGAAGGCGAGGGCATGCGCCGCCTGACGCGCGAGCACTGTGACGTGCTGGTGTCCATTCCGATGTGTGGCACGGTGGAAAGCCTCAATGTGTCGGTGTCCTCCGGCATGGTGCTGGCCGAAAGCCGCCGCCAGCGTGTGCTGGCCGCCGAAAAAGTCCGCTGAACCCACGACACCTCATCTCGAAACCCCATGCCACGGCATGGGGTTTCTGTTTATTGGCCCCCTCACACATGCGGTAATGAAAGTGCGAGGGGGAAGAGATGGCAAGGCTGCGCAATCAGGTAGTGAGTTGGAGGGCCCTGCTTTGCCGTGTCCGGTGCAATCGCACCAGATGGCTTTGTCGGCAGCCTGCACATGCCACGGCATGTCGTTTTTTTGATGCAGGACAGTTTTTTGTCATCGCGTGGATCACTTGCGGAACCAGGCTGGCTATACTCTGCTCTACTGGTTTTATACCCTTGGGGGGTATTTAAGATGCGTGATGAGTACGCCGGATCATGCCTGCCACGCTGAAGCCCCCACTGACGGAGTCAAGACATGGACAGAAGACATTTCCTGCACTGGAGCAGTGCGCTGGCGCTGGCACCGCTGCTGGCACGCAAGAGCTGGGCCGCTGGCATGGCCGACATGCCGGGCATGGATCACGCGGCCATGGGCCACGGCGCAAGCGCCAGCATGCCCGTTGCCGACAGCCTGGGCCTGCCGCGTGGCCTGCCTTTACCGGCCCTGTCCATGCTGGCCAATCAGGGGGGCAGCGGCCAGTTTGTCGGCCAGTTGCAGGCAGCGCCGGTCAGCCTGCCGCTGTTGCCGGGCCAACCTGCCACTACCTTCTGGGCGTATAACGGCCAGATTCCCGGCCCGGCCATCGTGGCCTGGGAAGGGGACGAAGTGAACATTGCTTTTGCCAATAAGCTGCAGCAGCCCAGCACCATCCATTGGCATGGCATGCCGGTGCCGGCAGAGCAGGACGGCAATCCGCACAACCCGGTACTGCCGGGCCAGCAGCATGCCTACCATTTCCGTCTGCCACCAGGCAGCGCGGCCAGCTACTGGTATCACCCGCATCCACATGGCTATACCGCGCAGCAGGCTTATATGGGGCTGGCCGGGGTATTCGTGGTGAAAAGCCACAACGACCCGCTGGCTCATCTGCCTGAGCAGTGGCTGGTGTTGTCCGACCTGAAGCTGGATGCCCATGGCCAGATTGCGGATAACAGTGCCGCCGACCGGCATGATGGCCGCGAAGGCCAGTTCGTGCTGGTGAATGGTGGCTGGCAGCCGGTCATTGCGCTGGCTCAGGGCGAGCGGCAGCGCTGGCGCATCTGGAATGCCAGCAGCGCCCGCATCCTCAAGCTGGCCTTGCCCGCGCACGAAGTGCAACTGGTGGGCACCGATGGCGGGCTGATTGGCGCGCCACGCCACATTGATACGCTGATGCTGTCGCCGGGAGAGCGGGCGGAAATTGTCGTGACCGGACGCTTTACTACAGGCCAGCCATCCGCTCTGCAGGCACTGCCCTATAACCGTGGCAAGGCCATGAGCCCGGAGCAGGGCGAAACCCTCACCCTTGCCACCATCCGCCAGGCAGGCAGCAAGGCCACCGCCCCGCTGCCGGGCACACTGCGCGACATCACCGCGCTCGGCACGCCTGCGGTAAAGCGGGTGGTCAACTTCAGCGAGAACATGGCCAACCCGGCGGCGATGTTCCTGATCAACGGCAAGAAATTCGACATGAACCGGGTGGATTTCACCGGCAAGGTCGGCCAGATCGAAGAATGGGACATCGTCAGTCAGGCGCACATGGACCACCCCTTCCACATCCACGGCACGCAGTTCCAGGTGATAGCCCGCACCGATGACGGCGTATGGCAAACCGAGCCCTTTCTGGCCTGGCGTGATGTGGTGAATATTCCGGCCGGTGAAACCGTGCGGCTGCGTTTTGTGCAGACCATGCCCGGCCTGCGCATGTTCCATTGCCATATTCTGGAGCATGAGGATGCCGGCATGATGGCCATGCTGGATGTCCGCACATAACGCAGCCAGGCACAACAGCACAGGGCTGCCGGTGTTACACTGGCAGCCCTGTTTTCAATCCAGAATGCGGAGTCTGCATGAGCCTTGCCCCCAAAAACGACGACTGCTGCCATGGGCAGCAGGAATCCAGTGGCAAGAGTGTGACCCAGCCCAACAAGGCGGCCCTGCTCAAGCGGCTGGCCAGAATTGAAGGGCAGGTGCGCGGCATCAGCGGCATGGTGGAGTCCGACCGTTACTGCGTGGACGTGCTGACCCAGGTGGCGGCAGTCAAGTCGGCACTGGACGCCGTGGCCATGCAGTTGCTGGAAAACCACATGAAGGGTTGTGTCAGCCGCGCATTGCAACAAGGCGATGCAACCGGCATGGTGACCGAGCTGATCGATGTGGTGAAAAAGGTGCGCTAGGGCGCGGAACGCCCCAATCAACGCAGGCTTCATCAACGATTGCTCCGCCTTGTGGAATACTCGGGTTTCCCCACCTGCCCATGGAAACCCACCGCCATGAAAATCCTTCTGCCAGCGCTGGCTGGCCTGCTGTTGTCTCCCTGGCTGATGGCCGATCCGCTCCCGTTCGAACAATTCATGCGCCTGCACCGCGGCATGTCGGCCAGCGAGCTGGCGCAACTGGCGGGCAAGCCCGACTACACCCGTCCGGACCCGACAGGCAGTGGCGATACCGAGCTGTTCTGGCTGGGCGACATCGACCTGCCCTATACCACGGTGATCACCCTGCATCAGGGCCTCGTCAGCGATATTCACCGCAACAAGCGCCTGTAGTTGTTGCGCTTTGACTGCGCGGCTTGTCATCCGGCCCAGGTATACAGCCGATTTAGTTTGCCCCGGCCTGATTAAGTGCGTAGAATGCTGCGGTTTCACTACCTTGCTTTTTGCAACCGCATGGCAAAAAGCTAAATAGCCATAAGGAGTTAACATGCGTCATTACGAAATCGTGTTCATCGTCCATCCGGACCAGAGCGAACAGGTTCCGGCCATGATCGAGCGCTACAAGGGCATGGTTCTGGCCGCTGAAGGCAAGATCCACCGTCTGGAAGACTGGGGCCGTCGTCAACTGGCTTACCCGATCCAGAAGCTGCACAAAGCCCACTACGTTCTGATGAACGTAGAGTGCCAGTCCGAAACCCTGGCCGAGATCGAGCACGCCTTCAAGTTCAACGACGCTGTTCTGCGTCACCTGACCATCAAGCTGGACCGCGCCATTACTGAAGCGTCCCCGATGATGAAGGACGAAAAGGCTAAGAACCTGCTGGATTCCCAGCAGCCGGCAGCCGAGGCCGAAGCTGCTGCCTGATAGGCAGGAGTGAAGGACTTGCAGAACCGTCTGGTATTGACCGCGACGGTCGAACGCGAAGAAGACCTGCGTTACACCCCTGCCGGTATTCCGGTAGTGGAAATGTGGGTCCGGCACCAGTCAAGACAGGCTGCCGGCGGGTTCGAACGGGATGTGGCCTGTGAAATCCAGGCCGTGCTGATTGGTGAAGACGCCCGGCGTATTGCCGGCAAACTGGCAGGAAACACGGTAACGCTTACCGGCTTTCTGTCCCAGCGCAGTCTGAGGAATCCGCGGTTGGTACTCAATATCGAATATGTTGAATTTGTAAAAGGTTAGTCAAAATGGCTCGTCAACTCTTCAAGCGCAAGAAGTTCTGCCGCTTCACGGCAGAAGGCATCAAGGAAATCGACTACAAATCCGTTGATCTCCTGAAAGACTTCATCGCCGAAAACGGCAAAATCATCCCGGCTCGCATTACCGGTACCAAGGCTCGCTACCAGCGTCAGCTGACCACTGCTATCAAGCGTGCTCGCTTCCTGGCTTTCCTGCCTTACACCGATCAACACTAAGCCGGGAAAGGACTTAAGATGCAAATCATTCTGCTCGAAAAAGTTGCCAACCTGGGTCAACTGGGTGACGTGGTAAAGGTTAAGAACGGTTACGCCCGTAACTTCCTGATCCCGCAAGGCAAAGCCAAGCGCGCTACCGAAAACAACCTGAAAGAGTTCGAAGCTCGTCGCGCCGAACTGGAAGCCAAGCAAGCTGAAATCCTGGCCGATGCCAAGGTTCGTGCTGAAAAGCTGGCTGAAGCTGTTATCACCATCGCGCAAAAAGCCGGTGTTGATGGCCGTCTGTTCGGTTCCGTGACCAATGTGGACGTGGCTGAAGCCGTGACCGCATTCGGCGTGGAAATCAAGCGTTTCGAAGTTCGCCTGCCGAACGGCCCGTTCAAGGCCATCGGTGAGTACGACATCGAAATCGCCCTGCACCACGACGTGGTTGCTCCGATCAAGGTTGTTGTGGTCGGCCAAGCCTGATTCCCTTACCCGGAATTGTGCTGCACGGAAAAAGCCCGCTTTTGCGGGCTTTTTTCATGGGCTGACGGTTTTCCCTGCTCCATCCCAAGCCCGATCTGCACCGTCAGGATCAAGAAGCATGAGGTTTGCTTCAGTCTGCTTTCCATTTGCTGTTTCAGTTTTTTCCCATCAATTTGACTGGTCTTTTCAAATAAGCTCCCTGCTGTCCATCTTCGGGCCGAGCATGCACTGGCTGTGCGGCACGCTACGGCCCCGTATTTGCAGTCGAGGAGCATTGCCGCATGTCATCTGTCATTACCCGATGCAGTCAGTTCAGCAGCTGGCTGAGCGCTGCGCTGGCACAGGAAAATCCGCTCGTTCCCACTCCCTTGACGCAGCATGTCAATGCCGATGTCTGCATTGTCGGCGGTGGATTTACCGGTCTGTGGAGTGCCATCCGTATCAAGGAAGCCAGCCCGGAAACCGAGGTTGTGATTGTCGAAGCGCGGATGTGTGGCAGTGGTGCCAGTGGCCGTAATGGCGGTTTTGTGCTCAGCCTGTGGGCCAAATACCAGTCGCTGGCCAAGATGTGTGGCGAGGCCGAAGCCTTGCGCCTGTGCCAGCTGTCGTCACAAGCCATTTACGAGCTGGAGACCTTTTGTCAGCAGAATGGCATTGATGCCCAGCTGCGGCTGGATGGCTGGCTGTGGGCTGCCACCACCACCGCCCAGCTAGGTAGTTGGGAGGGCACAGCCAGCCAGCTGGAGCACCTGGGGCAATCTCCCTTTTTGCGTCTGGCTGCGGGACAGGCGGCGCAGCTTGCTGGTTCTGCCCTGCATCTGGATGGCGTGTTCGAGCCGGTGTCAGCCTCCATTCAGCCGGCCATGCTGGCGCGTGGCCTGCTGCGCCATGCTCTCCAGCTTGGGGTCAAGGTGTATGAGTCCACCCCGATGCAGCGGCTGGAAGCAGGTTCCCCGGCACGGGTGGAATGTCCACAGGGCAGCGTGCGTGCCGGCAAGGTGATTCTGGCCATGAATGCCTGGGCTGCGCAGTTTGCCGACATCCGCAAGGCTTTTGTCGTGGTATCCAGCGATGTGGTGATGACGCGTCCCTTGCCTGACTTGCTGGAGTCTATCGGCTGGACCAATGGCATGACCATCTCCGATAGCCGCATGCTGGTGCATTACTATCGCACCACGCCCGATGGCTGCATTGTTTTTGGCAAAGGCGGTGGTAGCGAACAACTGGTGTACGGGAGCCGGCTGGCCGACAAGCTGGACGGGCCATCAGGCATCGCCGACACGGTGGCTGCCCACTTGCGCCGTGCCTATCCGGGAGTGCAGGCCGCCGATGTTATCAGCAACTGGACCGGCCCTATCGACCGTACCCATAACGGCTTGCCGCATTTCGGTGCGCTGCCGCAGCAAGCAAATGTCTTCTATGCCATCGGCTACTCCGGCAATGGCGTTGGCCCCTCCATGCTGGGCGGCCGCATCCTGGCGGCGCTGGCACTCGGACAGGACAACGAATGGGCGCGCTGTGGCCTGGTGCAAGGCCTGCAGCGCGACTTTCCTCCCGAACCCATACGCTATATCGGTGGCCGTCTGGTGCGCCATGCCGTCGGGCAGGTGGATCTGGCGGCGGATGAAAACCGCCAGCCATCCTGGTTGATGCAGCAATTGAGCAAGCTGGCTCCCGCCGGCCTGTCGCCAACCAGGAACACCACTTCCCAATCCCGCTAGACTCATCTGGAGAACCTCATGTCTTGCTCATCGGATATCGAACAGATCCGCCAGGCACTCACTGCCTATTACCACGCCTTGTATTACGGCCGGCCGGAAAAACTGGAAGAAGCATTCCGCCCCGATGCCATCTTGCTTGGCGATGTTGACGGTAACGAGTCGCGGCTGGACCAGACGCAATACCGCAATCTGCTGCAAACCCGAGTTTCGCCGCATGCCCAGGGCGAGCCCTATGGCCTGCAGATTGGCGAAATCCGTCTGTGCGGCAATGCCGCCATGGCGGAGCTGCAAACGCCTTTGGCCGGTAAGGTTTTCACCGATTACGTCTCGCTGTTCAAGCGCCAGGGGCGCTGGCGTATTGCATTCAAGCTGTATTCCCATCCGCAGTGAAACCTGTCGCCAGCCGCGTCAGTGTGGTTGCCACGCTGACCGGCTGATTCTTGCACTTCCACGGAGCTTCCATGCATTCAAGTGAACTGGCGGCAGAGCCGTCCCATGCAGACTCTGGCCTGCTGGTGCAGCCCATCAGCAGGCTGGAAACCATAGGCATCATTTTTGGCACCAATATCGGGGCGGGCGTACTGGGCATGGCCTTTGCCGCACGCAAGACAGGTTATGTCCCGCTGTTGCTGTGCCTGGCACTCACCTGTGTGCTGTGCACCATCACCATGCTTTACCTGACGGAGGTGGCGCTGCGTACCCGTGGCAATCATCAGCTCAGTGGCCTGGCACGCCGTTATCTGGGCGGAGTGGGCGGCTGGCTGTTGTTTCTGGCGGTGGCTGCCAACAGCTTTGGCGCGTTGACGGCCTATATGGCAGGCAGTGGCAGCATCATGCTGGATTTGCTCGGTGCTTATGGCATGAGCAGGGAGCTGGGTAGCATCCTGTTCATCGTGCCGTCGGTGGCGGTGTTGTATCTGGGCCTGAAGGTTCTGGGGGCCGGTAACAAGCTGATCAGCATCAGCATGATTGTCATCATCCTGGCACTGATTCTGGCGTCCATCGTCAGCCAGGATGCGCGGCTGAGCAATCTGTGGCTCAGTCACTGGCAATATGTGGTGCCGGTATTCAATCTGGCGGTATTTGTGTTCGGCGCGCAGTTTCTGGTGCCAGAGCTGGTGCGGGGTAATCTGACAGCACCACGCAAGCTGCCCGGTCTCATCATGGCCGGCATGGCGCTGACCTTTGTCTTTGTCGCGCTGATTCCGGCTTCGGTGATTGCCCTGGTCGGCAGCGACAACCTGACCCAGGTGGCCACGCTAAGCTGGGGCAGGGCGCTGGGGCAATGGGCCTATTACACCGCCAACATCTTTGCCTTGCTGGCCATGCTGACTTCCTACTGGGGGCTGGGTGGGTGCCTGTTCACTAATATCTTCGACCACTTCCGCCTGGGAAGCGAACAGCAAAAAGGCAAACGCCTGCTGGTGCTGGTTGTGGTTGCACTGCCGCCTTTCCTGCTGGCGTACTCGGGTATTGCCAGCTTCGTCAATGCGCTGTACTTCGCCGGTACATTTGGTGGCGTACTGATGGGCATCATCCCGGTCTTGTTGCTGAATGCGGCACGGCGTCGGGGCGATGTTGGCAGTGAATTTGTCTGTGGCTGGTATGCCCACTGCAGCGTGCAGTGGCTGATTGTCGCCACCTTTTTCTTCAGTGGGGTGTATGCGGTGGTATCGCTGTTTGGTGTGCTGCCGGAGAGCTGGTAACACGGTACGATGCCGGTTTATGGCGAGCGTAGCCGCATGTGTTGACCGACCTCGCGCAGGCGGAGTCGGTCACGTGGACAGGCTGGTGGCTTAGTCGCTTTCCAGCACAATACGGGCACGCAGGCCAGGTGCGCCGTCTTCGGCAATGGCCAGCAGGCGGTCGATATTCGGATGCTTGCCCGGATACAGGCGCGCATCGGCAGTATGTTCCGCATACAGCTGCAGGCCTTCCAGGGCTGCTGCGCGGTTGATATGGCTGTGCTTCTTGATGAGGGCATGGTAAACCCGTACCGAACCGGCAGTGCCCGGCTTGTTTTCCAGACGGGTGAGGGTTTCGCCGGCAGCATCCAGCAGCACGATGGCGGCGATGCCATCGGTGGTTGGCAAGGTTTCCAGAATATCCTTGAAGGTGGTGGTCATGCGGTGGGTTTCCTGCTTGTAATAAAGAGTTGTCGGGTTCAGCCAGCTGATGCTAGCACAAGAGCACCAGTCGCCAGAGGGTAGGGGCTTGCGCCATTCTGGTCGATTCATGCCCTGAATTGGTGCGTGCATATTGTCTGCCCGGTAGGCGGGCTTGCATTGGCCGGTACTGAAAATTGACATATTCAATATTATCAAAGGCTTGTCATTTCTGGCACGCCATTTGCTATATGTGATGCAGTAGCTGGCGACGGGTGATTGCTCCCTCCTCCTTGCAATCACCGTCCTGCGCCAGTCTGCAAAGGAGAAAACAGAGCGGCATAGCCGCCACCGGCCGGTCTGGCCGAAGAGACCACTCTTCGGCCAGACGACCAACCTGCCTTCAGCCCGGTTGAACGCCCATCAGGTATTTGCGGCTCATGGCCTTGAACAGTTCACTGCCGGCAACGCCCAGCATTTCGAACAACACCATTTCCCGACTGACCAATACTGCCCCTGCTGCCTGCATGCGTTGCAAGCCCAGTTGCTTGTCGCTGTCGCGGCGGCTGGCCACCGCATCGGCCACCACAAACACCTGTTTGCCTTGTGCCAGCAGTTGCAGCACCGTCTGCAAAACGCAGACATGCGTTTCCATGCCGCAGACGATCACCTGTTTGCGCGCCAGCAGGCTGTCTGGCAGGCAGTCGGCGGCAACACAGGAAAAATGCAGCTTTTCCACGACGGCGGCTTGCGGTGCCAGTGCCAGCAGGCTGGCTTCGGTGTGGCCCAGGCCGCGTGGATATTGTTCGGAAAACACAATGGGCAGGCCAGTGTCGTGCGCCACACCCACCAGCCACAGGCTGGCTGCCAGCATGGCGTCGGCCTGGTCCACCGCCGGTAACAGCTTGTCCTGGATATCCACTACCAGCAATGTGGCTTGATCAATCTGCATCAACATGTCGCTGCCCCTTTCTGTGCTTTTCATCGGTAAGCCTTCCGGCTGACAGGGTAATCCCTTGATGGGCAGAAATGCCAGATGTGGCACTATGCCGCTTCAACATTCTTGGGACCGTTCACCTGCCATTGCAGTTCTGCAAGCGGGTGACGTGCGCAACCTGGCGTGGCAAGCCGACACAGAGCAGCTGCCCGCGCCGCGGAGAGAGTTCATGCTGCAAGGTGCTTACCGGCTGTTTCACCAAGCCATTGTCGAAGTGATCGACCCCAAGCGGGTATTTAGCGACCCGCTGTCCACCCTGGCCTACGGGACGGATGCGTCCTGTTACCGGCTGGTGCCCAAACTTGTCATCCAGACACACTCCGAGGCCGAAGTGCAGGCAGTGCTGGCACAGGCTGCGGCATTGAAATTGCCGGTCACCTTCCGTGCGGCGGGTACTTCGCTGTCCGGCCAGGCGGTGAGCGATTCCATTCTGGTGGTGGCCAATCATGGCTGGAAAGACCTGCAAGTCCTGGATGACGGGCATGCCATCCGTCTGCAGCCGGGGGTGATCGGCGCGGCGGCCAATGCGGCACTATTGCCGTTTGGCCGCAAGATCGGTCCGGACCCGGCCACCATCAACTCGGCGATGATAGGCGGCATTGTCAGCAACAACTCCAGCGGCATGTGCTGCGGTACGGCGCAAAACACCTACCAGACCATCAAGAGCCTGCGACTGGTGCTGGCTGACGGCACGGTGCTGGATACCGGCGCTGCCGCCAGCGTGGCGGCCTTCCGCCAGTCCCATGCCGGGCTGCTGGCCGGGCTGGGTGCACTGGCTGCGCGTATCCGCGCCGATGGCGAGCTGGAAGCGCGCATCCGCCGCAAGTACAAGATGAAAAACACCACCGGCTACAGCCTGAATGCGCTGGTGGATTTTGCCGATCCGCTGGACATGCTGCTGCACCTGATTGTCGGCAGCGAAGGCACGCTGGCTTTTGTGTCCGAGGCGACTTACCACACGGTGGAAGAGCTGCCCAACAAGGCATCGGCGCTGGTGCTGTACCCCACCATCAAGGACGCCTGCGATGCCATCCAGTTGCTGGCCCAGCACAAGGACGTGGTGTCTTCGGCCGAGCTGCTGGACCGCGCCAGCCTGCGCTCGGTGGAAAACAAGGCCGGGGTGCCGGCCGAACTGAAAACGCTGGGCGATGAGGCTGCCGCCATCCTGATTGAAACCCGTGCCCGTGATGCCGTGTCACTGACCGCACAGATTGACGCCATTTGCGGTTATATCGCGGCCATTCCCAATCTGTCCGGCATCCGCTTTACCGACGTGGCCGAGGAATACACCCGCTTGTGGAATATCCGCAAGGGCATGTTCCCCAGTGTGGGTGCCATGCGTGCTGCGGAAACCACCGTCATCATCGAAGACGTGGTGTTCCCCATCGAACATCTGGCCGAAGGCACGCTCAAGCTGCAAGCCTTGTTCCGCCAGTACCATTACGACGAAGCCATCATCTTCGGCCATGCGCTGGAAGGTAACCTGCACTTCGTGTTCACGCCCAATTTCTCCGGCGAAGCCGAAATCAAGCGCTACGAAGCCTTTATCGAGGACGTGTGCAAGCTGGTGGCGGTGGAATACGAAGGCGCGGTCAAGGCCGAGCACGGCACCGGCCGCAATATGGCACCGTTTGTCGAGATGGAATGGGGCCCGGCGGCGTATCGCATCATGCAGGAGCTCAAGGCCCTGTTCGACCCGGATGGCATCCTGAACCCGGATGTGATCATCACCCACGACAAGCTGCTGCATATCCGCAACCTGAAGCCGATTCCCACCGCCAACACGCTGATCGACAAGTGTATCGAATGCGGCTTCTGCGAAGTGATGTGCCCCAGCCGCGCCATTACCCTGTCGCCGCGCCAGCGCATTGTGGCCAACCGTGAAATGGCCTCGCTGGAGCAAAGCGGCAAGGACCCGTCCCGGCTGGATGCATTGCGTGAGAGTTACCAGTTTGCCGGTGATGAAACCTGTACCACGTGTGGTTTGTGCGAATCTGCCTGTCCGGTGGGCATCAATACCGGTGCGCTCACCAGCCAGCTGCGCCAGCAAAACCTGAGCGATACCGGCTGGGCAGTGGCCAATACCCTGGCCAGCCACTACGACACCGCCACGGCGGGCGCACGTCTTGGCCTGCGCGCACTGCAAACCGTGCAAAGCGTGGCCGGTAATGCTGCCACCGGCCTGCTGATGCGCAGCCTGCGCCGGGTGGTGGGGCGCCGTATTCCGTACTGGACGCCATACTTCCCGCGTGCTGCCGGCAAATTGCGGCTGGATGCTGGCAAACAGGGCGAACGCAAGGTGGTGTACCTGCCATCCTGCCTGACACGCACTTTTGCGCCGGCCAAGGCGCAGCCGGACCAGCGCCCGCTGAACGAGGTGGTGGCCTCGGTGCTGGGCAAGGCCGGTTACCAGATTCTTTACCCGCAACAGATGGATGGCCTGTGCTGTGGCACGCCGTTCAAGTCCAAGGGGGCAGTGGATGCCGCCGCCAGCAAGCTGTCCGAACTGGAAGCGGCCTTGCTGCAGGCCAGTGACAATGGCCGCTGGCCGGTGATTGTCGACAATGGCGTGTGTACCGCCAGCATGCTCGAAGGGCTGCAGGACACGCGTCTGCAAGTGTACGACGTTACCCGTTTCGTGCAGGAGGTGGCCGCCGAATATCTGGTCTTCACCCCGCAGCCAGAAAGCGTGGCGCTGCACGTGGTGTGCTCCATGCGCAAGACCGGCCAGGCCGCCATGCTCAATGCCCTGGCCAAACGCTGCGCCAGCACGGTGGTCGAGCCGCAGGGCATTACCTGCTGCGGCTTTGCCGGTGACAAGGGCTTCAGCCATCCGGAACTCAACAGCAGTGCGCTCACCGGCCTCAAGGCACAGGTGAAGGACTGCGGCAGCGGCTTCTCCAATAGCGTCACCTGCGAGATCGGCCTGTCCGCCAACGGCGGCATTCCCTACCAGAACCTGATGTATCTGGTGGACAAGGCCTGTCGCAGCCGCTGATCTGTAGTCCTGTCATCAATCGACAGCCCCGTTTCCATCATGGAACGGGGCTTCGATTATTGCCTCTCTCGCTTTCTGGCATGAAAGCGAGGCACCCTTGCAAGGCAAGGGCGGGGGGATTGGGAATAGACGGGAAGGCTGCGGAAGTAATATGTGAGTCGAAAGGCCCGGCTTTGCCGGGTCCAGTGCAATCGCATCAAATGGCTTTGTCTGCAGCCTGCAGCCCCGTTTCCATCATGGAACGGGGCTTTTGTTTGATCAGCTGGCTTGTAACACCCTGCTGCTGTTTGTCATGATGGCGGATTGACTGTCTGTAACTGGCTGCAAGGGAGCAATCGCGCATGAGTTTTCATATCCGCCGCATCGAGCCGGAAGACGCCGCCGCCATGGCGCGCTTGCAATCCGCCCCCGGCGTGGTACGCCATACTTCACAGCAGCCCTATCAGTCGGCCGCCGACTGGCAGCAAAAATTGCAGCAGCTGTCCCCATCCTGTCACTGGCTGGTGGCCTGTGATGCTGCCGACGAAGTGATAGCCAGCGCCGGGCTCACCATCCTGCCGCAGGCGCGTTGCCGCCATGTGGCCGACCTGTTCCTGCTGGTTCGTGATGAATGGCAGGGCAAGGGCGTGGGGCGTGCCCTGATGCAGGCCTTGCTGGAGCTGTCCGATAACTGGCTGGGGCTGATCCGGTTGCAACTGATGGCCCAGCAGGACAATCAGCGCGCCATTGCGCTGTACGAGCGCTTTGGCTTCCAGCATGAAGGCGTGGTGCGGCAGGACATCCTGCAAGACGGACGCTATGTGGACAGCGTGGTGATGGCACGGCTGCACTGGCCGGCAGGAGGTCAGGCATGAGCCAGTTTCACCTTCGCAAACCGGGGCCGGCCGATGCCGCGGCACTGCGCGCCCTGATGAGCGATCCGCTCTGTTACGGCAATACCCTGCAGCTGCCCTATCCCTCCATGCAGCTGTGGCAACAGCGGCTGGCGGGCAATGACCCACTTCACCATGCACTGTTGCTGGAAACCGCGGAGGGCCAGGTGATTGCCCATGGTTCCTTATGGCGGGAATGTGCGCCAAGACTGGCGCATGGGGCCAGCCTGGGCATAGCGGTGCAGCGCGAATGGCAAGGGCAGGGCGTGGGCTCTGCCTTGCTGCAGGGTATGCTGGACCTGGCCGATAACTGGCTGGGCCTGCACCGGGTGGAACTGACGCTATTCACCGACAATGCCGCTGCGCTGGGCTTGTACCGCAAACATGGCTTTGTCGAAGAGGCCTGTTTGCGCGCCTATGCCTTGCGCGCTGGGCGTTATGAAGATGTGTTGAAAATGGCAAGACTACGCCCCATGCCCTTGCATGGCGTGCGCTAGCGGCAGGACAAAAAAATAACGCCATCGACAGATGGCGTTTTCAATGTCACAACAAAGGAGTTTGCTGTCTGCCCCTGACGGCAGTGACTTGCTGATGCACGGCAAGCCCTGAAGAAACTTCAACAGAGTGTCGACATTATCCAATCTGCCTGGCAAGCTGTCGTTCATCATCCGGACATGAAGCGGTAATATTGCGACGTGTCTGATTTATATAAAGAAAAAGCGCGGATAGCCCGCGCTTTTGTCTTTCTCAGGCAGTCGTGTCCGATCGCCTTGATCAAGTACTTAGATGTCCTGCCCTTCGACAATGCCATCATGGCTGGCTGAGGACTTGGGCAGAATCAGGTTCAGCGCCATGGCCAGAATCGAGCACAGGCCCACGCCGGCCAGTTCCAGCCCGCCCAGTTTCAGCGTCAGGCCACCGATACCGGCAGTCAGCACTACCGAAATGATCACCAGATTGCGCGGTTGCATCAGGTCCACCTTGGCTTCAATCAGCGTCTTCAGGCCGATGGAAGCGATGGTGCCGAACAGCAGCACCATGATGCCGCCCATCACCGGCATGGGGATGGATTGCAGCAGCGCATTGAACTTGCCAAAAAAGGCCATGCAGATGGCAAACACGGCGGCCCAGGTCATGGTCACCGGGTTGAAGTTGCGGGTAATCATCACCGCGCCGGTCACTTCGGCATAAGTCGTCACCGGTGGGCCACCGATCAGGCCGGCCACGCACACACCCAGGCCATCACCCATCAGGGTGCGATGCAGGCCCGGCGTCTTGGTGAAGTCCTTGCCGGTGACGCCGCCAATGGCCATCACGCCACCGATATGTTCGATGGAGGGAGCAATGGCTACCGGCAGCATGAACAGCGCGGCAGACCAGTTGACCTCGGGGCTGTGGAATACCGGGGCGGCAAACCACGGCGCATTGGCCAGCTTGGCAAAATCCACCACGCCCATGAAGGCAGCGGCGATATAGCCCACGGTGACGCCAGCCAGAATCGGCACCAGCTTGAACATGCCGCGCGCGTAAATGGAAACGATGACGGTGGTGGCCAGCGAAATCGCAGCCAGCAGCATGGAGGTTTCATACGGCATGATCTGCTTGCCGCCAGCCTGACCCATGGCCATGCCGGAGGCTGCGGTGGCGACCGACAGGCCGATGATCATGATGACCGGGCCAATCACCACCGGCGGCAACAGTTTGTTGACCAGCTCCATGCCGCGCCAGCGCACGATGGCGGCAAACACGAAGTACATGAAACCGGCGGCAAACAGGCCGAACATGGTGGCACCCTGGCCCCAGGTATGCATGGAGTAGATGATGGGGCCGATAAAGGCAAAGGAGCTGCCCAGGAAAATGGGTACCTGACGACCGGTACACAGCTGGAACAGCAAGGTGCCGATGCCGGCACCAAGCAAGGCCATGGCCGGGTTGAGGCCAGTCAGCAGCGGAACCAGAACCAGTGCGCCAAAAGCGACGAACAGGATCTGGGCGCCGGAGATGGCCACCTTCACGTGTTGGAACATAATGGGATTTCCCTGTTTTTGTTGAAATTGAAATGGGCTTGGTCTGACGCTGACTCAGACCGTGCAATACATGATTGCCTGGGCAATGATGTTGTTCTGCTCCCGCGCCAGCTCGCTGTGCTGCCTGAAGTCCCGCACCATGGCCTGTACCCGTGAATAGGTATCAAAGTTGGGTAGCGGGCGATAGGCAATGTCCACGCCCAGCCGCGCCGCCACCTTCTTGATGGTGGTGGGCTTGATGCACACATGCACATCCGGCTGACTGTAGGCCAAAAAGCAGGTCACCACCGGCCACTTGGCCGGATTGGCATTGCCGTCATTGCGGCACAACTGCAGTACCTCGACAAAGTCGGCAAAGCTGTCCGGGCCAAACTGGTGCAGCAGGCGATACAAGGCCTGGGCAAACGGCAGGTGTACATCGCGAAAGCCCAGGTAATTGCGAAAAGCCATCTTCTCGAAGGTGCTGACCGTAGTGCTGCGGCCGATGATCTGGCGACAGGTTTCGCTGATGGCGGCAAGGTTGCCGTCGCTTAGCGCCTGCTGCATGGTCGTGGCGGCCAGTCCCTGGCTGCACAGCGTGATGACGCTGTCCACGCTGCGGTGCTTTCTGGCCAGTGCCTGCCATGCCGCGTCCTGCAAGCCATCGGGAAAGCGCAGCAAAAAATCCTGATCAATCGCCTGATGCGGACTCAACACGGTAGGTCTTCCTTGTGCATGGGGCTGGGGTTGCAAGGCCTGCAAAAAACGCCGCTACTTCGGCTGAAGGTGAGCGGCGTGTTGTGGGCATGGGCAGGACTCAGATGTGCTTGGTGCCGAAAATCTTGTCACCGGCATCACCCAGCCCCGGGATGATGTAGCCGTTTTCATTCAGATGGCTGTCCAGCGATGCCGCGTACAGTTGCACGTCCGGATGGGCATCGTTGACCACCTTCACGCCTTCCGGCGCTGCGACCATCACCACCGCCTTGATCTGCTTGCAGCCTTTGCGCTTGAGCAGTTCGATGGTGGCCACCATGGAGCCGCCGGTTGCCAGCATCGGGTCGATGATGATGGCGATGCGCTCGTCCAGGCTGTCGACGAATTTCTCGAAGTAGGACACCGGCTCCAGCGTTTCTTCGTTGCGGGCCAGGCCCACCACGCTGATTTTGGCGGAAGGCACCAGATCAAGCACGCCGTCCAGCATGCCGATGCCGGCGCGCAGGATGGGAACGACAGTGACTTTCTTGCCCTTGATTTGCTGTACGTCGATCTTGCCGCACCAGCCGTCGATGGTGGTGGCTTCCAGTTCGAAGTCGCGTGTGGCTTCATAAGCCAGCAGGCGTGCCAGTTCCTGGGTGAGCTGGCGGAATTTCATGGTGCTTATGTCGCCTTCGCGCAGCAGACCCAGTTTATGTTGCACCAGCGGATGGTTGACTACGTGGATATTCATTTTTTTGGTCCCAACCCTGTGAAAAAGCTGCCGATGCCGGTCTTGTGAACCGCAGTGGCAGCTTGTTTCAGATATGCGAAACCGGCCTTGTTGCCGCGGCCGGTCTTTGAATGAGGTATGGGGCGATATTCTACCGCTTTTCCCAGCTGGAAATCCACGGGATTAACCCTGATGCAGGCAATGGCGCCGAGCAGATATAACCCTGCACCGCAGTGCAAGCCAGTTCCGTCAGGACGGAGAGGTCCCCGGCGTCTTCCACACCCATGCCAATGGTCTGCAGGCCTTCACGTTGCCCCAGCTCCAGGGCTTCTTGCAGGATGGCACGCAAGTGCTGGTTATCCCCTGCGCCGTGGACAAAGGCCCGGTCGGTTTTCAGGCCGCTGAAGTGACTGGACTTGAGTTTGTCGGTCAGCCCCACGCCAATGCCGAACTCATCCACCATTACGCCAAAACCGGCCTGGCGCAGTGTAGCCAGCTGGGTGTCGGCTACCGTCCAGTGCTGGCGCAAGGTGCTCTCGGAAAACTCCAGAGTCAGGTTGGCTGGGGTCAAGCCTGCCAGACGTGTTTTCTGGGTAAGGTGGGAGGTCAGTTGCGGGTCGGCCAGCAACTGGGCCGAGAGGTTGATCGATACATTCAGGTCGAAACCCTGATCCAGCCAGTCGCGGCAGGCATACAGGGACTTTTCCAGAATCAGTTCTGTCAGCTCGCGAATCATGCCGCGCTCTTCCATCACCGGCACAAAGGTGATGGGGGACAGCACGCCCAGCGCCGGGTGACGCCAGCGCGCCAGCGCTTCGGCACCGATCACGCGGCGGGTCTGGATGTTCACAATCGGCTGGAAATAAGGCACCAGCTGGTCGTTGACCAGGGCTTTCCAGATTTCATCAATCGGCATGGCCGTGCCACCGTTGGCAGTCAACGGGCTGGCGCTTTGGTCCGGAGCGGCATAGAAGCCGTCAGCTTGGGAGGAGGTCATGTCTGTCAGGTATCCGCTACGAAAAGGGCGCTGCCTTGCCTGTCTGTCATGGCTGAATTGTAAGACAGGGAATTCCGGGTGGATATGTTCATCTTCAAAATGCCGCAAAAAAACCCGGCATGGCCGGGTTTTGGCAAATACGGTGCGACCTGGCTTACAGGCCTTCCAGCACCTGTTGCAGTTCGCCAGACTGGTACATCTCGTACATGATGTCCGAACCGCCAATGAATTCACCCTTCACGTACAGCTGCGGAATGGTCGGCCAGTTGGAGAATTCCTTGATGCCCTGGCGGATTTCCGGGTCTTGCAGCACGTCGACGGTCTTGATGGTTTCGACGCCACAGGCTTTCAGGATTTGCACTGCGCGCGAGGAAAAGCCGCACTGCGGGAACTGGGCCGAACCTTTCATGAACAACACAACCGGATTTTCGGTAACGGTCTGCTTGATGATTTCCTGGGTATCCATGGGGAATTCCTTGCTGTGAAAGGGCCGGCGCCGGGCTGACCCTGAATACTTGACTGAATCAATGGGTTATTGTACGTAAGCGGGCCGTCCCGGTCAATTTGCCTGATGGCGTGCGCGCAGCTGGCGCAGGAATATCTCGGCCTGGCCGTCATACAAGGCATGCCGGTTCATGAAGCGCGACACATTGGCTGCCACCAGAGCAGTTGCCATCAGCGGGATGATCATGCTGGACGAAGACGAAGTCATTTCCATCACGATGACAAAGCCGGTCATCGGTGCGCGGGTCATGCCGGAGAAAAACGCCACCATACCCAGCAACACCATGGCGGCCTGGGGCAAAAACGGCAGCAACAATGACATGTTCAGGCCAAAGCCCGCCCCCACGGCGAGGGAGGGGGCAAACATGCCGCCGGGTGCGCCGCTGATATAGGTGATGATCAGCGACAGCAGCTTGAGAATACCGTATTCCTGCATGCTGCTGCCGCCACCTTCAATGATTTCCTTGGCACGGAAATAGCCGGTGCCAAAGGTGATGCCATCGCTGCCAATGCCGATGACGGCCAGCAGCAAGCCACAGGCAATGGCAAACAGGATGGGGTAGTGGCTGCGCCAGTCATGCAAAGGACCGGGCAGGCGGTTGGCCAGGGCCAGAATGGCACGTGAAGTCAGCCCGCCGATGATGCCGCCGACGATGCCGCATACCGGAATGGCCATCCAGCCCGAGCGCAACTCCAGTGCGACGGATACCACGCCGAAGTAGTTGTAATCGCCCAGTACGGCAATGGCGGTGATACCGGCCAGAATCACCGACAGCAGGATGGTGGAGCTGGCACGCTGGTCGAAGGTGCGGCCCATTTCCTCGATGGCAAATACGATGCCGGCCAGCGGGGTATTGAATGCCGCTGCCACACCTGCTGCGGCACCGGCCAGAATGAAACTGCGTGCCACGCCTTCATGGCGCAAGGCGGCTTCGCGGTTGAGGGAATACTTGATGGCAGCACCCACCTGCACGATGGGGCCTTCATAGCCCATGGTGGAGCCACAGCCCACGCCGATCAGTGTCAGTACCATCTTGCCCACGGCAGCCCGCATGGTCAGGATGCGCGCACGCAGCGCATGCATGCCCGGCTGCATGGCAATGATGGTTTGCGGAATGCCGCCACCACCGGCACCTTCAAAGAAGGTGCGCAGCAGCCAGACGGACAAACCCAGCCCGGCGGGGGTAATCAACAGCGCCCAAAACGGCGATTGATCGTAGATCTGGTAGAACAGCTCGTGCGACAGATGGCTGCCATTGGCAAACACGGCGGCCACCAGGCCGATGAGGATGGCAGCAATCCAGATGGGAGCCCGACGCCGCCACAATCCCACGGACAAATACAGGTATCTCAGGCGGCGGCTGGCGCGCAGGCCGTGCTGGCCCAGGCGCCGGGCGACTCTGGAGTCGGACATGGGGGTGGGAACTCCATCGGTTTATCAAGAGAGTAGCAGAGCCGAAACGCAAATCATTCTGGATTGAACAGTATTTTCGATTCTGCTAATACTCTAATGATAAGGTCAATCTGCTTTCCTGACCAGAACCGCGGCAAAGAAACCGTCAGAATTATGCAAATGCGGTTTCAGTTCCAGATAATTACCGATTTGCAGCGGAATTTTCTGTTCGGCCAGTGCGGCATCCATCGGCAGCAGGCTGAAGTCCGGATGTGCGGCCAGGAAGGCTTCCACGATGTCGCGGTTTTCCTGCGGCAGCAGGCTGCAGGTGGCATACACCAGACGGCCGCCCACTTTGACCAGACGGGCTGCCGACGCCAGGATGGCGGTTTGCTTGGCGTTCAGCTCGGCTACGCTTTCCGGGCTTTGGCGGAATTTCAGGTCCGGGTTACGGCGCAGGGTGCCAAGGCCGGAGCAGGGGGCATCCACCAGCACGCGATCCGCCTTGCCGGCCAGACGCTTCACCTTGCTGTCGTTCTCGTGTGCCAGCAGTTGCGGATGCACATTGGACAGGCCGGAGCGGGCCAGACGCGGCTTGAGGTTGGCCAGACGCTTTTCCGACACGTCAAATGCGTACAGTCGGCCGCTGGAAGCCATTTGTGCGCCCAGCAGCAGGGTCTTGCCACCGGCACCGGCACAGAAGTCCACCACCATTTCACCACGACGCGCGCCGGTAATCAGGCCCAGGAGCTGGCTGCCTTCATCCTGCACTTCGATGGCACCGGACTTGAACAGCTCATACTTGCTCAGCGAGGGTTTACCTTGCAGGCGGATGCCAATCGGGGAGTACGGAGTAGGTTCGCAGGGCATGCCGTCGGCGCGCAGACGGTCGATGACTTCATCGCGCTTCATTTTCAGGGTGTTGACACGCAGGTCGAGCGGGGCGGGTTCCATCAGGCCCAGGCCCAGTGCCAGCACGTCTTTCGGGTCTTTTTCTGCCAGACGCTCGATTACCCATTCCGGCAGTTCGGCTGCCACGGACAGGCTGTCTTCCAGCGTCTTGCCCTTGACACCACCCAGCCATTCGCGTTCGCCTGCGCTGGTGCAGTCAGCCATTTCCTTGATGTTGAGCTTTTGCAGACGCATCAGCGCCACCATGGCCAGGCGGCGCGGCGTGGCTTTTTCCGGGGCGATGAGGGCGCGGAACTGGATCAGGCGGCGCAGGCAGCCAAAAGCGGTTTCGGCAATCAGGTGACGGTCGTTGGAACCCAGCTTCACGTTTTCGCGGAAGTAGGCGGACAGCACGGCATCTGCCGGGCGGTCGAAGCGGGTCATCTGGCTGATGACGGTTTCGATATGTTTCAGTTGGCTATGGCTGATATTCATTAACGGTTATTCCGGGTCATGGGGCGAGCGGGCAGGCGCCATTGCTCGGTGCCGTCAACATTGATCAGCACGGCGCGCAGTTCCACCCGCTTGCTTTTGTCGATGCGCGAAATGCGCACCGGCAGGTTGGAGAAATCCGGAGCCAGCCAGAATTCGGTGATGTCATCCTCGCCCTTGGCGCGGAACACAATCACCCGGATCTTGCCGGAGCCGGTGTCGTAATCGGTTTCGCCACTGGGGGTCATCGGATAGTCGTAGACCTTTTTCCCGGTGGTGATCTGTAGCGGGGCAGTGCCAAGCTGGCCGCCCTTCAGGCCCAGCTGGAAAGCCAGGCTGAATACATCCTGCGCCCCGCTGCGCAAGGCGATTTCCTTGTCTCCCTGGTCGCCAAAATGCAGCATGCCGGCAGACCAGTCAAAGCGGGCGGATTCCTTGGCTTCCTGGCCTACCCAGGCTTGCAGGCTATCCGGTTGCAGGCCTTGTTTGCCCAGTTGTCCTTGCGAAAGGTAGCGCCTGTTTCCGCCCACCAGCGGATTGAAGCGGATTTCCAGCGTGTAGCGGTGGCCATCCTGTTGCCAATCCAGACCGCCGCTGCCCACCATCGCACCATTATAGAAGGTCTGGTAGCCAAGTTTGGCCCGTGCCGGGAAGCGGTGCAGTGCGCTGGCCGGGGTCAGATAACCGGCCGGCCTGTCGTTATTGCTGGCTGCTGCTGCGCTGGCTTCTTCTGCCTTGGCGTGCTTTTCCGGCTTTGTTGCCGGGTGTTCTGCCTCCGGCATGCTGGCCTCGGCACGCTTGCTGCTTTCTGTGGCCGGCTGACTGGCATCTGCCAGGTCGGCTGGATGTTCCGCCGCTTTGTCCGCTGCTGTGTCTGCCTTGGCCTGCACGCCTGAAGCATCGCGTTTGGGCTTGCGCCTTTTCGCTGCCGGATGATGCGACACCGAACCTGCAGCGGGGCCAAGTGGTAGCAGTCGGGCAGTGGGTACTGCGGGTGGTGCTGGTGTATCCAGTGCCAGCGCCTGCATCTTGACGTCAATCTTGCGTAAAGCCTGATCCGGCGGCAGCTCGATGACGGCATCGGGCAGCAGGCCCGAGCCCAGCATGGCCAGATGCACCAGTACCGAGAGCAGCAAGGCAAGGGCAAAGACCCGCAGCGGTGTCTTCATGCGGATACGGTATTACGGCGCCGGTGCCATCAGGCTGCCGGCCGGTTGTGTCGGCGAGGCCACGCGGCCATCAATAATGTTCAGTTCATCGGCGACAAAACGGCGTACGGCATCGGGGTAGAGCTGGTGTTCCAGCTGCAATACCCGCGCGGCCACGCTGTCCGGGGTGTCATCCGGCAGCAGGCTGACCACGCCTTGCGATACGATGGGGCCGTGATCCAGTTCGGCGGTGACAAAGTGCACGGTGCAACCTGCCACCTTGCAGCCCATTTCCAGCGCCCGCGCGTGGGTATGCAGGCCGGGGAAGGCCGGCAGCAGCGAGGGATGGATGTTGAGCATGCGGCCTTCGTAACGACGGGTGAAGCCGGCGGTCAGGATGCGCATGAAACCGGCCAGCACCACCAGCTGCGGCTGGAAGCCATCAATGACCTGGGCCAGTGCGGCATCGAAGTCCTCGCGGCTGGCATAGGCCTTGTGGTCCACCACGGCCGTGGCAATGCCACGCTCGGCGGCCCAGGCGAGGCCAGCGGCATCAGGGCGATTGGATATCACCGCCGCAATGCATGCGCCGGGGATATTGGCGTCGACAATGGCCTGCATATTGGAGCCACGGCCGGAAATCAGAATGACGATATTCTTCATGGGTCAACATGTCTGCGGCAGCCACAATGCCTGCCGGTAAAAAAACAAGCGCCGCCAGCAGTGCTAGCGGCGCCGTTTGGTGTCACTGCCGGACTCAGGAAATCTGGGTCTGGTGTTCGTCACCATTGCGGGCGCGCACAGTGCCCAGGCGATGTACGGTTTCGCCTTCCTGCTGCAGCAGGGCAGTGGCAGCAGCCACGTGCTCTTCGGCCACAATCACTACCATGCCGATGCCACAGTTGAAGGTGCGGTACATTTCCTGGCTGTCCACGTTGCCTTCTTTTTGCAGCCACTGGAACAGCTTGGGCAGCTCCCAGCTGTTGGCGTCGAGCTGGGCAACCACATTGTCCGGCAGTACGCGCGGGGTGTTTTCGGTGATGCCGCCGCCGGTGATGTGGGCCATGCCTTTTACCGGCAGGGTCTGCATCAGCTTGAGCAGCGGTTTCACGTAGATGCGGGTCGGCGCAATCACGGCGTCACGCAAGCTCTTGTCGCCATCAAAGGCGGCGTCCAGATCCGGCTGGGCGCGGTCGATGATCTTGCGAACCAGGCTGTAGCCGTTGGAATGCACACCGTTGGAACCCAGGCCCAGGACAACATCGCCCGGCACGATGGTACGGCCGGTGATCACCTGGCTTTTTTCCACCACGCCGACAGCAAAGCCGGCCAGATCGTATTCGCCCACCGGGTACATGCCCGGCATTTCAGCGGTTTCGCCGCCGATCAGTGCACAACCGGCCTGTTCGCAACCGGCGGCAATGCCCTTGATGACGTCGGTGGCTTGCGGTACGTCCAGCTTGCCGCAGGCGAAGTAATCCAGGAAGAACAGCGGCTCGGCGCCCTGTACCAGAATGTCGTTCACGCTCATGGCGACCAGATCGATGCCGACGGTGTCGTGGCGGTTCCAGTCAAAGGCGAGTTTCAGCTTGGTGCCCACGCCATCGGTGCCGGAAACCAGGACGGGCTCTTTGTACTTTTTGGAAATTTCCACCAGTGCGCCGAAACCGCCGATACCGCCGAGAACTTCCGGGCGCATGGTGCGCTTGGCATAGGGCTTGATGTTTTCGACGAGCGCGTCGCCGGCGTCGATATCCACGCCTGCATCACGGTAACTGAGGGACTGGGTGCTCAAGGTAAACTCGCTTTCTGCTAACTTGAAGTATTTTCACGTCAAGCTTTCGCTGATGCGAAAGCACTGTATTTTAACTGAATTTCCTCGGGAAAGCTGCGCTAAGTTTGCAATGTGTTGTCCGGATGCGTGCCGGGCAGGCTGGGGGAGCGGCAGTTGGCAGGGTGCGCTGGCACGACGGGAGTATGCAGACTGGCGATTTTATACAACAACAAGCACTAAACAAATGCCATGCAGCGGTTTCGCCAAGCAGGCATCTCAGCGTAAAATTGCTGTCTGACTTCAATCGGCCCACACGACCTTACTCTTGGACCAGCTAGTACTAGACCTGACCCCCACGCCGCTGCCGGCTTTCGACAATTTCCTGGCCCAGCGCAACCGCGAGGTGATTACCGCCCTCACGGCGGAGGATGGCGAGCGTTTCATTTATCTGTGGGGCGAGCCGGGCAGTGGCAAGACGCATCTGTTGCAAGCCTGGATTGCCCACGCCGAGCGGCTGGGCCGTGCTTCCATTTATCTGGATGGCCAGAAAGAGCATTTGCCGGACTTTGCCCGTGAAGCCAGCTTCATCGCCGTAGACCATGTCGACGACCTGGCACCGGACGACCAGATCACCCTGTTCTCCTTTTATAACTCCCTGAAGGAGAGCGGCGAAGGCCGCCTGCTGATGGCCGGGCGCAAACCGCCGATGGCTGCCGCCGTGCGTGACGACCTGCGTACCCGCCTGGGCTGGGGACTGGTGCTGGAAGTAAAGGCCCTGTCCGACGACGACAAGCTGGCTGCGCTGCGCACCCATGCCGCCAACCGCCAGCTGGCCATTGCCGACGATGTGTTCCGTTACCTGCTTACCCACTGGCGGCGCGACCTGTCCAGCCTGATCGGCATGCTGGACATGCTGGACCGCTATTCGCTGGCGCTGCGCCGCCCCATCACCGTGCCGCTGGTGAAAAACGTTTTGCAAACCGCGAGTTCTTCCGACACATGACCCAAGCACGCAATCTGGCCCTGTTTGACCTGGACAACACCCTGCTGATCGGCGACTCCGATTTCGAATGGCCGCGCTTCCTGATCAAGCGTGGCATCGTGGATCAGGCTTACTACGACCACCGCAACAACCATTTCTACGAACAGTACAAGGCCGGCACGCTGAATATCGGCGAATACCTGGAATTTGCGCTGGAACCGCTCACCCGCTACGACAACCAGGAACTGGCGGCACTGCATGCGGCTTATATGGATGAGCACATCCGCCCCATCATTCCGCAAGCCGCGCGTGACCTGCTCAACCTGCATCGCCAGCAGGGCGATGAAATCCTCATCATCACCGCCACCAACCGCTTCATCACCGGCCCCATCGCGGCCGAACTGGGCGTGGATGACGAACACCTGATCGCCATCGACCTGGAACGCACCGCCGATGGCCGCTACACCGGCAAGCACACCGGCGTGCCCAGCTTCCAGGCCGGCAAGATCACCCGGCTGGAAATGTGGCTGGCCGAACGTGGCCAGACGCTGGCCAGCTATGGCCGCAGCTTCTTTTATAGCGATTCGCACAACGACCTGCCCTTGTTGTCCATCGTCAGCAACCCGGTGGCAGTCGATCCGGACGACACCCTGCGCCAGCATGCCAAGGAGCAGGGCTGGCCGATCATCAGCCTGCGTAGCTGAAATAGCGCATCAATAGTTCAGACAGTCTGGCTACGGCCAGACTGTTTTTGTATGGAGAGATGATATGGAGCAACTGCAAGCATTCCTGGCCCGCGCCGAAGCCCTGCTGGCCCGTCTCGAACCCCTGTTGCCCCCGGCCCGGCCCGAGCCGGACTGGAGTGCAGCGGCCTACCGCTGGCGGCGTCAGGGCATGGCCGGCTGGCTGGAGAGTGTCAGCGAGCCGCACACTCTGCCGCTGGCACGGCTGACCCATATCGACAATCAGCTCAAGCTGCTGGTGCGTAACACCCGCCAGTTCGTCAAGGGCAAACCGGCCAACAATGTGCTGCTGACCGGTGCGCGTGGCACCGGCAAATCGTCACTGGTGAAAGCCTTGCTGCCGGAATTTGCCGACAAGGGCCTGCGCATCATCGAGGTGGACAAGGAGCATCTGTCCGATCTGGCCCAGATCATGGCGCTGGTGGCCGGGCGCAAGGAGCGCTACATCCTGTTTTGCGACGACCTGTCGTTTGAAGACGGTGATGACGCCTACAAGGCACTGAAAACGGCGCTGGATGGCGGCCTGGCGCGCCGGGCGGAAAACATGCTGGTGTATGCCACCTCCAACCGCCGTCACCTGATGCCGGAAAAACACAGCGAAAACCGCGAAGGCTGGGTCAGCGATGGCGAAATCCATCCGGGCGAAGCCATCGAAGAAAAAGTGTCGCTGTCCGACCGCTTCGGCCTGTGGCTGTCGTTTTATCCGTTTGATCAGGACGCCTACCTCGCCGCTGTCAAAACCTGGCTGGAGCACTTCGGGCTAAGCATGGACAGCGAAGCCGAACGCGCCGCCCTGCAATGGAGCCAGCTGCGTGCCAGCCGTTCCGGCCGGGTAGCCTGGCAGTTTGCCAATGACTGGGCCGGGCGTAGTGCCAAGGAACGCAAGGCGGAGCTGGGCAAGTGAGCATGACGGCCGCCGCCAGCATGCCGTCGCAGCACAAGGCGCGCGGCATCCTGCTGTACAGTCTGGCCATCTTTTTGCTGGCGGTGATGGATGCCAGCGCCAAATGGCTGACCCATGGCTATCCGGTGGGGGAGATCATCTTCTTCCGCTCGCTGTTTGCCCTGCCCATCCTGCTGGTGCTGGGCTTGCGTCACAGCAGCGCACCGGCCCGGCTGCTGGCCACCGCCCATCCGTGGCGGCATCTGCTGCGTGGCATGGTGGTGCTGGTCACTATCGTCACCTTCTTCATTGCCTTGCGCCATCTGCCCCTGGCCACGGTGACGGTGATCACCCTGTCGAATCCGGTATTCATGCTCTTGCTCAGCCTGGTATGGCTGGGCGAGCGCGTTGGACGACGGCAATGGCTGGCGGTGGCACTGGGCCTGCTGGGTGTGCTGGTGGTGTGTGGCTGGTCCGGCCTGCAGTTCAATGTCTACAGCCTGCTGGCGGTGGGTTCTGCATTGTCTTATGCCCTGGCCTCGCTGCTGACGCGCCAGTTGTCGGCCACCGACAGCCCGGCCACCATTGCCATGCTGGGAACGCTGATCATGCTGGTTGTCAGTGCGCTGACTGCCGGCAGCGACTGGCAGCTGCCCGGCTGGGGCGACTGGCTGGTACTGCTGTTGCTGGGCCTGAGCGGCGGGTTGGCCAATTTCGTCAACGCCCTGTCACTGCGCTATGTGCAGCTGTCGGCGGTGGCACCGCTGGAGTACAGCATCCTGCTGTGGGCGGCCGCACTGGGCTATCTGTTTTTTGGTGAAATGCCCGGCATCACCACCTGGCTGGGCGGTGCACTCATCATCGCCAGCGGCGTGGTGGTGGCCCGTGAGAAACATTAAGGCAAACAATAATCAACATGCATTCCGACAAGAAAATCATCGAAGTGGTGGCGGGCGCGCTGATGCGACCGGATGGCAGCTTCATGCTGGGTAGCCGGCCGGAAGGCAAGCCCTATGCCGGTTACTGGGAATTCCCCGGCGGCAAGGTGGAGCCGGGCGAAAGCGCCATGCAGGCACTGGTGCGCGAGCTGCAAGAAGAAATGGCCATCACGGTGACCCATGCCACGCCCTGGCTGACCCGGGTGCATCACTACGAACATGCATCGGTACGCTTGCACTTCTTCCGGGTATGGGACTGGCAGGGCGAGCCGCAACCGCAAGAGGGACAACAGTTTGCCTGGCAAGCACCGGGTGAAACCAGTGTCGAGCCCATGCTGCCGGCCAACGGGCCGATTCTCAAATCCCTGCAACTGCCCGCGCTATATGCCATCACCTGTGCGCATGAAATCGGTGTGGCCGCCCAGTTGCAGGCGCTGGCTGATGGCCCGGCATACGCGCTGGTGCAAGTGCGCGAACCGGACATGAACCGGCAGCAGCTACAGGCCTTTGTCACCGATGTGGCTGCCATCGTGCATGCGCGCGGCGGCAAGGTGGTGGTGAATGCCGATCCGGACTGGCTTGCAGGCTGGCCGGTGGATGGCGTGCATCTGAATGGCAGCCGTCTGCGGCATCTGCAGCAGCGGCCGGATTTTGCCTGGGTAGGGGCGTCGGTGCACAGCGCCGCCGAGCTGCAACTGGCTGGTGAGCAGGGCCTGGATTACGCCTTGCTGGGCCATGTCCAGCCTACGGCCAGCCACCCCGGCGTCACCCCGCTGGGCTGGGCGGGCTTTGCGGCGGTATTGGCAGATGGCATTCCGCTGCCGGTGTATGCGCTGGGCGGTTTGCAGCAGCAGGATCTGCCACCAGCCCGCCAGCATGGTGCGCACGGCGTGGCGCTGATGCGAGGGGCATGGCAATGACGATGAATCTCAAACAGAAAAAACTGCTGTTGATTGGCGTGGCCCTGATATTGCTGGCGGCACTCAAGGGGGGGCTGATCTGGTGGTATTTCCAGCACAAGCAACAAGCCGCTGTGCCGGAGTCGCTGGCCTGCAATGTCACACTGGGTGCGTGCAGCCTGCCGGACGGTGGCAGCCTGCGTTTTGTCACGCCTCCGCAAAACGGCAAGCCTTTTGTCATGCGGCTGGAAGGGGTGACTGCCAGCGAACCCAGCGTGGAGTTCGCCATGGCAGACATGGACATGGGCTTCAACCGTTATCGCTTTGTTGCTGATGGTGCCAACTGGCAGGCGCGCATCACCTTGCCGGTATGTGTCACGGGCAGCCGATACTGGATTGCCACCCTGCATCTGGGGGACAAGGCTTACAGCCTGCAGTTCCAGGCGCAGTAGCGCAGGTATCGATCAGCACGCAAAGGCTCCGGGAGGGGCCTTTTTTGTGGAAAGTGTGGGTTTGGGCTGAGGCTGTTCCGGTAGTGATACTGGGCTAGATGCCGCAGATGCTGACTAATTTCCACCGCACCGACGCAGCCACCGGGCGGGCCCTGTCGGGCAGCCGCAGGCCATGCTTGCCGGGGTGGCCTTGGAGGTGAAGGAGGGCTTGGCCAGGCAAGCTCTCCTTCCCGTTCGCCGCGCGGAAGCGGCGTGGAAAAGATCATCCACGTGAGCGGATGCAAAGCCTGTTTCGACTTGGCAATGGCAACCCGATTTTCATCCAGCGCCACTGCGTTTAACTTCGCGGGTCTCGCCCCGCTGGCGAGGTACTTTGCTTTTGCTTCGCCTGTATAGACCGGAGAGATAGCTGACAGGTGTGCGAGGACATGGGTGACACTTTCGCGAGACCTTTCACTCGCGGAATAAACATGCCCTGGAAAGCCCAAAGCATCATGGATCTGAGAGAAGAGTTT